>NZ_JBMVFV010000035.1:0-59818 GCF_049538395.1 Micromonospora sp. AB353
CCGCCAGGACGCGGCGCAGGTAGTAGCCGGTGTGCGAGTCCGTGGCGGCGATCTGCTCGGGGGTGCCGGCGGCGAGGAACCGCCCGCCCGCGTCGCCGCCCTCCGGCCCGAGGTCGACGACCCAGTCGGCGACCTTCGCCACGTCCAGGTTGTGGGTCACGGTCACCACGGTGTGGCCCTTCGCCACCAGGTCGTGCAGCACGCCCATGAGTCGCTCGATGTCGCTGGTGTGCAGCCCGACGGTCGGCTCGTCGAGCAGGTACAGCGTGTGCCGGCCGGGCCGCCGGTGCAACTCGGCGGCGAGCTTGATGCGTTGCGCCTCGCCGCCGGAGAGTGTGTTCGCCGGCTGCCCGATCCGGACGTAGCCCAGGCCGATGTCGCGCAGCACCCGCAATGGTCCGGTGATCGCCGGCTCGCCGACGAAGAACTCCGCCGCCTCGTCGATCGGCATCTCCAGCACCTCGGCGATGGTGCGGCCGCGGTAGTGCACCTGGAGGGTCTCCTCGTTGTACCGCCGGCCGTCACACACCGCGCACGGCAGGAACACGTCCGGCAGGAACGTCATCTCGATCTGGACGGTGCCGTCGCCACCGCACGCCTCGCAGCGTCCGCCGGCCGAGTTGAACGAGAACCGGCCGGGCTTGAAGTCGCGTCGCCGCGCCTCCTCGGTCGCCGCGAACGCCTTGCGGATGGCGTCGAAGATGCCGGTGTACGTGGCCGGGGTGGACCGGCCGGACCGTCCGATCGGTGACTGGTCGACCCGGATGACCCGGTCGACGCGGGACAGCCCGTCCACGCCGTCGTGGGGGAGCGGCTCCGGCGCCGAGCCGCCCAGCGCGCGCTCGGCGGCCCGGTACAGCGTCTGGTCGACCAGTGTGGACTTGCCCGAGCCGGACACCCCGCAGACCGCCACGAAGCAGCCGAGCGGGAAGGTCACGTCGATACCGGTCAGGTTGTTGCCCCGGGCGTTACGGACGACGACCTCGTGGCCCGGCCGGGCGGTACGCCGGCGGCCGGGCACCGGGATGCCGCGCCGCCCGCTGACGTACCCGCCGGTCAGCGAGGACGGGTCGGCGAACATCTCGGCCACCGATCCGGCGAAGATCAGCTCGCCGCCGGTCTCGCCCGCGCCCGGACCCATCTCGATCACGTGGTCCGCGGCGGCGATCGTGTCGTGGTCGTGCTCCACCACGATCAGCGTGTTGCCCTGGTCGCGCAGCTCGCGCAGGGTGGTGATGAGCTCGGCGGTGTCCTTCGGGTGCAGCCCGGCGGTCGGCTCGTCGAGGACGTACAGCAGTCCGAACAGCCGGCTGCCGAACTGGCTGGCGAGCCGGATGCGCTGTGCCTCGCCACCGGAGAGCGTGCGGGCCGGCCGGTTCAACGTCAGGTAACCCAGCCCCACCTCGGTGAGGGAGCGGAGCCGGTCCTTGATCTCGTCGACGGCCTGCGCGATCACCCGCCGGTCCCGTTCGTCGACGGTGAGGCCGTCGAAGAAGGTCCGCAGCGCGGTGATCGGCATGCCGGTCAGTTCGGCGATGGTCACGCCGTTCAGCCGGACCGCGAGCTGGCGGGGGACCAGCCGGCCGCCGCCGCAGCCGCCGCAGGTCACGTCGCGCATGAACGCCTGCAGGACGAGGCTGCCGCCCTCGATCCGGGTGCGCTCGTAACGCTGATGGATCCAGGGCACGACGCCGACCAGCACGGTGCCGCCCACCTCGATGCGCTCGGCCCGGAGCAGCGTCTCGCGCAGCTCCGCCGGCAGGGTGCGCCAGGGCACGTCCATGCTGTGGCCGCGCCGGTCGAGATACTCGGCCAGCAGCCGCCGTTCGGCGTCGGCGCGGACCGGCTTGGTGAGTTTGGCCTCGGCGGTCCGGTTGGCCGGTGCCCGCCAGGGCGCCAGGGCGCCGTTGGCCAGCGAGCGGCCCTCGTCCGGCACGACCAGGTCGTCCTGCACCTCCAGCCGGCTGCCCAGACCACCGCAGTCGGGACACTGCCCGAAGGGGAGGTTGAACGAGAACGCCCGGCTGGCCATCTCGGGGATCTCGGTGTCGTGCCGGTCCGGGCACGCCCAGCCCTCGCCGGTCGGCCGCAGCGGCGCGTCGCAGACCGTGCAGTGCGGCCGGCCCGCCTGCGCGTACACCACCCGGACCAGGTCGTAGACCTCGGTGACCGTGCCCACCGTGGAACGAGGGCTGCGGGACGCCGATGTGCGCTGGTCCACCGCGACCGCGTTGCACAGTCCTTCGATACGGTCGACGTCGGGCTTGTCCATCGTGTCGAGGAACTGCCTTGCATATGTCGACATCGATTGCATCTGGCGGCGCTGCGCCTCCGCATAAATGGTGTCGAACGCGAGTGACGATTTACCGGAACCCGATACCCCGGTGAAGACGACCAGTTGCCGGTGCGGCAGATCCACGTTCACGTCGCGCAGATTGTGCACCCGTGCCCCGCGGACGATGAGCCGGCTCGGCAGCGTCGTGCTCCTGTTTTCGGGCACAGTGATGCCCGGGTGCGAAACCACGGCGGAAGATCCCCTATCGGCTTGGTGTCGGTGGAGGTGCCCGACTCTAACCCGGATTCTTCGGACCCGGCAACCGTGAAATGCAATTCGGGCACGATTCCCGTCGCGAAATCCTTGACAGCAAGAATGGCATTTTGTCAAATGTGGACGGGCGTGGCCGGTGCCTCGTCCGCGATGGACATGACGTACCGGCCGTAGCCGGAGCTGGCCAGCCGGGCACCCAGCTCACGGCAGGCCGCGGCGTCGATGTAGCCCATGCGCAGGGCCACCTCCTCCACGCAGGCGATCCGGATGCCCTGCCGTTCCTCGAGCGTGTGCACGTACTGCCCGGCCGAGAGCAACGCCTCCGGTGTGCCGGTGTCGAGCCAGGCGAACCCGCGGCCCAGATCGACGAGCCGCGCCGCGCCGCGCCGGATGTACTCCCGGTTCACGTCGGTGATCTCCAGCTCGCCACGGGCGGACGGGCGGAGGTTCTTCGCGATGTCGACGACCGCGTTGTCGTAGAAGTAGAGGCCGGTGATCGCGCGGTTGGACCGGGGCCTCGCCGGCTTCTCCTCGATCGAGACCAGGCGTCCGGCCGCGTCGACCTCGCCGACGCCGTACCGCTGCGGGTCGTGGACCCGGTAGCCGAACAGCACGCAGCCGCGCAGGTCCGCGGTCTGCCGGTGCAGCAGTTCGGTGAAGTTCGGACCGTGGAAGATGTTGTCCCCCAGCACCAGGGCGGCGTCGTCGTCGCCGACGTGGTCGGCGCCGATCACGAAGGCCTCGGCGAGCCCGTTCGGCTGGGGCTGGGCCGCATAGCCGATCCGCAGGCCCAGATGGCCGCCGTCGCCGAGCAGACGGCGGAACGCCGGCAGGTCCACCGGCGTGGAGATGATCAGGATGTCCCGGATGCCGGCGAGCATGAGCACCGACAGCGGGTAGTAGATCATCGGCTTGTCGCCGACCGGCAGGAGTTGCTTGGACACCGCGAGGGTGGCCGGATGCAGCCGGCTGCCGGCGCCGCCGGCCAGGATGATGCCCTTCACGTCACCACCCCGCCCGGATCGTGTCGGCGATCTTCTCCCGGTCCTCGTCGCCGACCCACCAGCCGACCGGAACGCAGACCAGCCGCCGGTCGACGTCGTCGACGCCCGGCAGCGGCGCGGCGTACTTGCGGACGCACGTGTGCGCGTCGTTGCGTGCGTGCACCTGACTCACGGTGATCCCGGCCTCGGTCATCCGCCTGACGAAACCGGCCCGGTCCGCCACCTTCAGCGGATAGATCCAGAACGAGCTCTCCCGGTCGTCGCGCCGTTCGGTCAGCTCGACGCCCGCGACCCCGGCCAGCCGGCTGTCGTAGTACGCGGCGTTGGCCCGGTGCCGCGCCACCACCTCGTCGGAGTAGGCGAGGTTGGCCAGGCCGATGGCGGCGTTGATGTCGGTCATGTGGAACTTGTAGCCCCACTCGGTCACGTCCGGCGGCGTTCGCAGCCGGTCCACCGAGCGGTCGATGCCGAACCAGCGCAGCAACGTGGCCCGGCGGTGCGACTCGTCGTCGGCGAGCGTGATCAGGCCGCCGTCACCGCAGGTGAGGTGCTTGACCGCCTGGAAACTGAAGACCGACACGTTGCCCTGGTTGCCCAGCGGCACACCCCGGTAGGTCGCGCCCCAGGCGTGTGCGCAGTCCTCGATCACCACCGGGCGTACGCCGTGCTCGGCCTCGGCCCGGTCCAGGACGGCGCGCAACCGGTCCAGGTCCACCGGGTAGCCGGCGAAGTGCACCACCATGATCGCTCGGGTGTTTCGGGTGATCTTGCCGGCCAGGTCGTCGAGGTCCACGTTGAGCGTGGCCGGGTCCACGTCCACCCAGCGGATGTCCAGCCCGTTGGCCAGGATCGTCCAGTTGGTGGCCTCCATGGTCATCGGGGTGGAGAGCACCTCACCGCCCGGCTCGCCGTCGGTGGCCAGCCGCAGCGCCAGGTGCAGCCCGGCGGTCGCGCTGCTCACGGTCGCCACCCGGGGGTTGCCGATGCGGGCCGCCAGCTCGGCCTCGAACCGGGCCACCCGGGCACCCTGGCCGACCTGCCCGCTGGCCACCACCTCGGCGACCGCATCCGGCGCCTGGGCCGACATGGGCACCCGGAACAGCGGGATCATCGCAGCACCTCCGTCGCCCGGCCGGCCCGGCTCAGCCGCTGCGCGCCGAGCGCCTGGCAGTCCGCCCAGGTGGGGAGGAGCCCCTGTTCGGCCGCCTGGGCCAGGCTCGGCGCGGACCGGTCCTGCTCGGACAGGATCGGCTCGCCGTGCCGCGGCCAGGGCAGGCCCAGGGCCGGATCGAACGGGTCGATCTGGAAGGACGCCGCCGGGTCGTAGGTGCTGGAGCACAGATAGACCACCGTCGCCTCGTCGGTGAGCGGGGCGAAGCCGTGCACCAGACCCTCCGCCAGGTACAGCGCCTGCCGCTCCTCGTCGTCCAGGCGTACCGGCACGTGCTCGCCGAACGTGGGTGAGCCGATCCGGGTGTCCACCACGATGTCGACGATCGCGCCACGCACGCATGTGGCGTACCGGGCCTGGCCCGGCGGGATGGCCACGCCGTGCAGCCCCCGGACCGTGCCGCGCCGCGACGACGAACAATTGACCTGGGCCATCTCGAACGGATGGCCGACGGCGTCGGCGAAGTCGGGTTGGTTGAAGATTTCGAGAAAGAGGCCGCGGCGGTCCGGGAAAATCCGGGGCCGAACGAGGTACGCACCCGCCAGGCCCAATGGCTCGATCCGCATCTGCAATCCTCCAGTAGTCGATACGCGGCGAACGCTATAGAGCGCGATTAGGGCCCTGATCCAAGCCCGGTCGAGAAGCGTTAGGCAGCGGTTGTCGGCGTTCGTCCGGCTCGTTACGGTCGTTCCGCGGCGGGACGCCGCCGGGGAATCGGCGAAGGAGTCGGCATGTCGCGTATCGCGGTGATCGGTGCGACCGGGTCGGTGGGACGGCAGATCTGCGCGCGGTTCGCCGAGGACGGCCAGGAGGTTCTCGCGGTGGCGCGCGGGCACGCGGCCCGGGTGGGGCCGTACCCGTTCGTCGCCCGCGACGTCGCCGCGGACGACGCCGCCGAGCTGGCCCGGTTCCTGCGGTCCCACGACGTACGGGTGGTGGTCAACGCGGCCGGCCGGTGGGGGCCGACACGCGCGGAGATGCTGCGATCGCACCTGGGCGTGGCGCAGCGCCTGGCCGAGGCCCGCTCCCTGATGGACGATCCGCCCCGGCTGATCCACCTCGGCACGGTGCACGAGTACGGACCGGCCCCGGCCGGCGTGGATCTCGACGAGCGGCAGCCGGTCGACCCGGGCACCCCGTACGCGATGGTGAAGGTGGCCTGCTCGATGGCGGTGCTGGCGGCCGGCGGCGTCGTGCTGCGCTGCGCCAACATGTTCGGTCCGCACCCGCCGGAGGAGACGTTCTTCGCCGCGGTCCTGCGGCGGCTGCGCGCCGCGTCGCGGGACCGGAGCGTGGTGGAGCTGACAGTGGCCGACGCGCGCCGTGACTTCGTCGACGTCAGAGACGTGGCCGGCGCCGTGCTGGCCGCGGCGTCCGCGCCGGTCGAGGGTCAGGTGCTCAACATCGGCAGCGGGCACGCCCACCCGCTGCGCGAACTGGTCGACGGCCTGATCGCGGAGGCGGGCGTCCCCGCGTCCCGTGTCCGGATCACCGAGCAGGACGTGCCGAGCCACGGTGGCGGATGGATCCGGGTGGACTCGCGCGCGGCGCAGCGGCTGACCGGATGGCGGCCCCGCTACACCGCGCGCGAGTCACTTCGCGCCATGTGGGCGCAGGTCTGAACCCGGCTCAGGAGATCCGGACGTCCGGCACGTAGGTGATCCACCGTCCGCCGGCGTCGTGGAACGCCTTCTCCTTCTGCTTGATCTCCTCCTCGTGGTTCCAGGCGAAGAGGATCGCGTAGTCCGGCTGGGTCTCGGTGAGGCCGCTCGCCGGACGTACCGGGATGTGCGACCCCGGCATGACCCGTCCGTGCTTGGCCGGAGTGGTGTCGTAGACCACCTCGACCAGGTCCGGTCCGATACCGCAGTAGTTGGTCACTGTGGCGCTCTTCGCGGTGGCGCCGTAGCCGACCACCCGCTTGCCCTCCGCGCGCAGGCGCCGCAGGAGTTCGACCAGGTCACCGCAGATCCGCTTCACGTTGGCGCCGAACTGCTCGAAGGTGGTGTGATCCAGCATTCCGCGTTCGCGTTCCTCGGCGATCATGGCCTCCACCGCGGCGGTCACCGGGCGGGTGCCGGGCCGGGCGATGGTGTATCGGACCTCGCCGCCGTGCACGGAGAGCCGCTGCACGTCCACCAGATCGAAGCCGAACCGGCGGGCGGCCGCCCGCACCGAGTTCACCGAGAACAGGTAGAAGTGCTCGTCGTAGATCTGGTCGAACGTGTTCAGCTCGAGGATGTCACCCAGGTAGGGGTCCTCGAACACGAAGACGCCGCCGGGCGCCAGCAGCGCGTCCACCCCGCGGAAGATCGAGTCGAGGTACGGGATGTGGCAGATGGTGTTCGCCGCGAAGATCACGTCGGCCGGGCCGTCCTCGGCGCGGATCCTTCGCGCCGACTCCTCCTCGAAGAACGTGGTGACCACCCGGATCCCCTCGGCCCGGGACAGGTCCGCCACGCCGCCCGACGGTTCCACGCCCAGGTGCCGTACCCCCGCGTCGCGGATCGTGCGCAGCATGACGCCGTCGTTGCTGCCGATCTCCACGATGAACGGGTCGTCGGCGGTGAGCTCCTCGCGCAGGAAGCGCCGGGCGGTGCCGGCGAAGTGCTCGCGCATCCGGGCCGAGCCGGAGGAGTGGTACGGGTAGCCGTCGTGGAACATTCGGTCCCGGGGCACCTCCTCCAGCAGCTGGACCATCGCGCAGCTCTCGCAGATGCCCACCGCGAGCCGGAAGAAGAACTCGTCGTCCACCCGGTCGGGTTCCGGGAAGGTGTCGGACAGTGGCTGCCGCCCGAAGTCGAAGAACTCGCCGACGGTGCTCCCGCAGATGCGACACATGTTGCTCTCTCCTCGCTCGGGGGTCGATTCCTTGCTCGCGGTCAGTCGCCGACGACGGCCACCGCACGGGCCCACCCCGCGCCGGCACGGGCGATCTTGACGGGGAGGCACACCACCTGGAAGCCGGTCGGCCCCGGCAGCGCGTCCAGATTCGCCAGCCGCTCGATCTGGCAGTACTCGCGGTCCCGGCCGGCGAAGTGGGCGGGCCAGAGGACGGACCGGTCGCCGGTGCGGCGGTACCGGGTGATGATGTCGCCGAACGGCGCGTCCAGGCTGAACGCGTCCGTGCCGATCACCCGGACGCCGAGGTCCAGCAGCAGGTGCACCGCCGGGCCGTCCAGGCCGGTGAACTCGGTGAAGTACTCACGGGTGCCGGCCCGGCGGTCGGCACCGGTGTGCAGCAGCACGATGTCGTACGGCTGCGGCGTGTGTCCGATCCGCTCGAACTCGCGCCGGAGGTCGTCGACGCCCGCCGTGCCGGTGCCGTGCCCCGTCAGGTCGAGCACGACACCGGGCCGGACGAACCAGTCCAGCGGCATCTGGTCGATGTGCCGGGGGGTGCCGTCGCCGTAGCCGGCCCGCGAGCCGTAGTGCGACGGCGCGTCCACGTGCGTGCCGGTGTGTGTGGTCAGCGTCAGCGTGTCCAGCGAGAGGAACTCGCCGTCGGGCAGTTCGTCCGGGTCGAAGTCGATGCCCAGGTGGGTCCGCATCTCCGCGCTCATGTGCAGTGCGCCGGCGCGCGGGTCGAGCACCTCGTGCCGGACCGGATCCGGTTCGAACCCCGACGCGTCCACCGGTGACGACAGATCGATGAGCCGCACGATCACCTCCGTTTGCCCGTACCGCCACGATGGTCGGCGTGCCGGCTCGAAAAGCATTGGAGCTTCACTCGTCGCCGCCCGGTAGCGGATTTCGAGTGGGGCTGGATTCCGAGCGCCGACCATCGCAGGGAGATCGGCGAACCTGCGACGACGGAGTGCGCGATGGTGATGGAGACCGCAAGCCGGCCCTGGGCCGGGGACCTCGACCAGCCGGTGACCGCCCCGGGCACCGAGCTGCTCCGACTGATCTCCGCGCATCTGCCGCAGATCAGCGCCGGCGCGGCCGCGCACGACCGGGCCGGCACGTTCCCGGCGGAGGCGTTCGAGAACCTGCGCAAGGACGGAGTGCTCGGGGCGACGGTGCCGCGCGAGCTGGGCGGGCTCGGCGTCACCAGCCTGCACGACGTGGCACTGACGCTGCGGCGGGTCGGCGCGGCCGACGGCTCCGCCGCGCTGGCGCTGCACATGCAGCTCAGCCGGGCCCTGACCCTGACGTACGAATGGCAGCACGGCGCCCCGGCGGCCGCCGCTCTGGCCGAGCGGATGCTGCGCGCGATGGGCTCCGGTGAGGCGGTGGTCTGCACCACGGTCAAGGACGCGGTGGCGCACCGGGTGGTCAGCCGGCTGACCCCGGGCGAGCCGGGCGAGTGGGTGCTCAACGGCCGCAAGATGCTGGCGACCATGGCGCCGATCGCGACCACCTTCGTCATCTCGGCCCGCACCAAGGTGCCGGGGGCGCAGCCGGAGCAGGTCGCGGTGGTCCTCGACCGGAACACCCCGGGGCTGTCCGTGTGCGACGACTGGGACGGGCTCGGCATGCGCGCCTCGGGCAGCGTGGACATCCTGATGCAGGACTGCGTGGTGCCGGAGCGCGACGTCTTCTTCCGCGGCCCGGTCGGCGACCCGGACGACGCCGCGCTGGCCGGTCAGACGGTCAGCTCGATCACCATGCTCGGCATCTACCTCGGTATCGCCGGCGCGGCCCGGGACCTGGCCGTGGCGACGGTCCGGCAGCGGGGCTCCGGGCAGGCCGGCGCCCGCACCCTGATCGTCGAGGTCGACGCGAAGCTGCAGGCGATGCGGGCGACCACGGCCCTGGCCCTGGCGGAGGCCGACGCGCCGCCCGCCGGGGAGCCGGCCGTGCGGGGCCGGCGGCTCATGACCTCGTTCCAGCGCGCGAAGCTCGTGGTCAACCGGCTCGCCCCGGAGATCGTCGGCGACTGCATGACGCTTGTCGGAGGAGCGTCGTTCGTGGCCGGTCACCCGCTGGCCCGGCTGGCCCGGGACGCCCGCGCCGGCTCCTTCATGCACCCCTTCACGTACGCCGACGGCGTCGACTTCCTGAGCCGCACCGCGCTCGAGGACTGACGAGGAGACTTCGACATGCAGGTACGCGAGTTGTCGGTATCCGGCGCCTACGAGTTCGTCCCGGACGTGTTCCCGGACGATCGCGGTTTGTTCGTGTCGCCCTTCCAGCAGCAGGGTTTCCGCTCCGTGACCGGGCATCCGGCGCTGCCGGTGGCGCAGACCAACCACAGCCGGTCGCGGCGTGGCGTCGTGCGCGGGGTGCACTTCACCACCACACCGCCCGGTACGGCCAAGTACGTCTACTGCCCGCGCGGAAGGTCGATGGACATCGTGGTCGACATCCGGGTCGGCTCGCCCACGTACGGCCAGTGGGACGCGGTCCTGCTGGACCAGGAGGACTTCCGGGCGCTCTACCTGCCGGTCGGGGTGGGGCACGCGTTCGTCGCCCTCGAGGACGAGACCGTCATGTCCTACCTGCTCACCAACCCGTACGTGCCGGAGTACGAGCAGTCGATCGCGGCGCTCGACCCGGCGCTCGGCCTGCCTGTGCCCACCGACATCGAGCCGGTGCAGTCCGAGCGCGACCGCGCCGCCATGACGTTGGAGCAGGCGCGTCGCGCCGGCCTGCTGCCGGACTACGAGACGTGCCGGCGGGCGGAGAAGGCGGTGTGGGAAGCGTGAGCCGGGTCGCGGTCATGGGCGCGAGCGGCTGCGTGGGCCGGCAGGTGTGCGCGGCGTTCGCCCATGCGGGCCACCCGGTCGTCGCGGTCTCCCGCCGGCCGGCGTCGCACCTGGCGGCGTACCGGTTCCGGTCCCTGGACCTGGCGTCCGTGCCCCCGGAGCGGCTCGCCCGCGTACTCGACGAGGAGCGGTGCGACGTCGTCGTCAACGTGACCGGGGGCTGGGGGAGTACGCCGGAGGCGATGCGGCACGACCACATCGGCCTGACCGGCCGGCTGTTGCGCGCGGTCGCGGCCGCGGCCCGCGGGCCGCGGCTGGTGCACCTCGGCACGATCCACGAGTACGGCCCGGTGCCCGACGGCGCGGTGATCGACGAGTCGGTCCCGCCGGCCCCGGTGACCGAGTACGCGCGCACGAAGCTCGCCGGCTCGCGATCGGTGCTCGACGCGACCGCGCGCGGCGAGATCGACGGCGTGGTGCTGCGGGCGGTGAACCTGTGCGGTCCGTACCCGGCCGAGCCGAGCTTCCCGGGCTTCCTGCTGCGCCGGCTCCGGGCCGCTGCCGCCGGTGACGACGTGCTGGAACTGACCGTCGCCTCCGCCCACCGGGACTATCTGGACGTGCGCGACGCGGCGGACGCGATCCGCCGCGCGGCGACCACCGACGCGGCGGTGACCGGTGAGGTGGTCAACATCGGACGGGGTGAGGCGGTGCCCATGCGCGAGCTGGTGCGGATGGCGGTCGCCGCGGCCGGCATCCCGCCGGCCCGGGTCCGCCTGGTCGCGCAGCCGGTCGACAGCAAGGGCGGCGACTGGACGCTGGCCGGCATCCGGCGGGCCGAACAGCTGATCAAGTGGCGGCCGCGCATCGGCCTGGCCGCATCGTTGAGCGCTATGTGGGGATCGGAGTCCACGTGACCGAGCACCGCCTGCTGCCGTACCGCGACGAACTGATGCCGGCCCGGATCGCCGACTCGTCGCTGACGCCCGCCGGGGATCCGGGGGAGGCCGCCCGGCTCCGGCAGTGGCTGGCCGAGCTGGGCGAGCGGTCCTTCACCAGAGCGCGGCGCATCCCGCTGGAGGAGATGACCGGCTGGCACACCGACCCGGCGACCGGCGACCTGCGGCACGACAGCGGCAAGTTCTTCACGGTCGAGGGCCTGGACGTGCACATGCCGGACGGGCCGGTGACCCGGTGGAGCCAGCCGATCATCAATCAGCCGGAGGTGGGCATCCTCGGCATCCTCGCGAAGGAGATCGACGGGGTGCTGCGTTTCCTGATCCAGGCGAAGGCGGAGCCCGGCAACTGCAACGGGCTCCAGCTCGCGCCGACGGTCCAGGCGACCCGCAGCAACTACACCCGGGTGCACGGCGGCAAGGCGGTGCCGTACCTGGAGTACTTCCAGCGCAGCGGCGGGCACCGGGTGATCGCCGACGTCCGGCAGTCCGAGCAGGGATCGTGGTTCCAGCACAAGCGCAACCGCAACATGGTCGTCGAGGTGACCGGCGACGTGCCGGTGCTGGACGGCTTCCGCTGGATGACGCTGGGGGAGATCCACCGGTCCTTCCGGGTGGACAACATGGTGACCATGGACGCCCGGACGGTGCTCTCCTGCCTGCCGTTCGCCGCCCCCGGGCTGGCGGACCGGCAGACCGGCCCGCGCGACGACTTCCGGTCGGCGCTGCTGCGTTCGTGCCGTCCCGAGAAGGGGAGCCTGCACACCACGGGTGAGATCCTCAGCTGGATCACCGAGAGCCGTACCGGCCGGGACGTCTGGACCCGGCGGATCCCGTTGCGGCAGGTGCGGTCCTGGCAGCGCGTGGACGGGCGGATCTCGCACGTCAACGGGCTCTACTTCGATGTGATCGGGCTGGACGTGGTGGCCGCCGGCCGGGAGGTCGCCCACTGGCGCCAGCCCGCCATCGAGCCGCACGGCGTGGGTGTGGTGGCATTCCTGGCCCGGGTGTTCGACGGGGTGCTGCACGTCCTCGTCAACGCCCGCGCCGAACCCGGCTTCGTGGACGCCGTCGAGCTCGCGCCGACGGTGCAGTGCATCCCGCAGAACTTCGACCCGCTGCCGCCGGACCAGCGTCCCCGCTTCCTCGACGACGTGCTGGCCGCGCGGCCCGACCGGATCCGGTTCGACACCGAACTGTCCGAGGAGGGCGGCCGGTTCCACCGCGCCCGCAACCGGTATCTGGTGGTCGAGACCGACGTGGACGCCGCCGGCGACCTGCCGGACTTCCGCTGGATGACCCTGCACCAACTGGTCGACCTGCTGCGGCACAGCCACTACCTCAACGTCCAGGCACGCAGCCTGGTGGCCTGCCTGCACAGCCTGACCTCGGCCTGACGGATGCGACCTCCGGCGCCGTCGGGCGCCGGAGGTCGCAGGGGTACGGGGGTCAGAGCTGGGCGATCGTCTTGCGGATCAGCTCCATGACGCGGTCCTGCACGTCGACCGGGAGCGAGGGGTACATCGGCAGCGAGAAGATCTCCCGGGCCGCCGCCTCGGTGTGCGGCAGGCTGCCCTCGGGCCAGCCGAGATGCGCGAAGCCGGTCATGGTGTGCACCGGCCACGGATAGCTGATGTTGAGGTGGACCTCGTGCTTGCGCAGCTCCGCCAGGATCGTGTCCCGCGCCGGATGCCGGACCACGTACACGTAGTAGACGTGGTCGTTGCCGGGAGCGGTGGTCGGCAGCACCAGGCCGCTGTCGGCCAGGCCCTCGGCGTACCGGTCCGCCACGGCCCGCCGGCCGGCGACGTAGTCGTCCAGGCGCCGCAGTTTGCGCCGCAGGATCTCGGCCTGCACCTCGTCGAGCCGCGAGTTGTGCCCCGGCGTCTGGACGACGTAGTACCGCTCCTCCATGCCGTAGTAGCGCAACCGCCGCAGTGCGCGCTGTACCGAGTCGTCGTCGGTGACCACCGCGCCCCCGTCGCCGTACGCGCCGAGCACCTTGGTGGGGTAGAAGGAGAAGGCGGCGGCGTCGCCCAGGGTGCCGGCCAGCCGGCCGTGGTAGCGGGCGCCGTGTGCCTGCGCGCAGTCCTCCAGTACGGCCAGGCCGTGCCGGCTCGCCAGCCGCCGCAGGGGCGCCATGTCCACGCACTGGCCGTAGAGGTGGACCGGAAGCAGGCAGCGGGTCCGCTCGGTGACGGCCGCGGCCACCTGTTCGGTGTCCATCAGGTAGGTGACGGGATCGATGTCGACGAACACCGGCGTCGCGCCGGCGCCGTCGATCGCCACCACTGTCGGCGCCGCGGTGTTGGACACCGTGATGACCTCGTCGCCGGGCCCGACGCCGAGCGCCTGAAGGCCGAGCTTGACCGCGTTGGTGCCGTTGTCGACGCCCGTGCAGTGCGCGACACCGTGGTACGCGGCGAACTCCTCCTCGAACCCGCGCACGCTCTGCCCGAGTACCAGCTGGCCGGACCGGAACACCGAGTCGACGGCGGCCAGGAGATCGTCGCGCTCCTTCTCGTACTCCGCGAGGTAGTCCCAGACGTAGGTGGTCATGTCGTGGTGGTGTCCCTTCTCAGACGCCGGCCAGCCGGCCGTTCACGTACTCCAGGACCTCCGCCGGGGTCCGCAGCCGGTCGACCGCCTCGTCCGGGATGGTGACGTGCAGGCCGTCCTGGATGCGCGTGACGATCTCGTAGAGGGCCAGCGAGTCGAAACCGAGATCGTCGAAACGGTCGTGCAGCGTCGCCTCGGTGACGGCGGCGGTGTCCTCGCCCCCGAGGCACTCCTCGATGATCGCCCGCAGGTCCTCGATGGTGAATTGGCGCATGCTCCGAGGCTGGTGGGGTGGGCTCGAGCGACGGTCGAAGCCGGGTCTGGCGACACTCGGACGGTTCCTCGACTACTCCTTGAGGTTGTTATGTGACCGTGTCCAAGTGATCTCACCACTGCGGACGCCGAGCATGCGACACGCCAGGCTTTCGGCGGTCGGCGCATACCGGCCGCGCCGGGTGGTGTCGAACGCGGAGATCTGCACGCGCATCGACTCCACCGAGGAGTGGATCGAGAGCCGATCCGGTATCCGGAGCCGGCGCTTCGCGGCACCGGACGAGACGCTGCCGGCGATGGCGGAGGCGGCCGCCGGCGCCGCGCTGACCGAGGCGGGCGTCGCGCCGGAGCGCATCGGTGCGGTGGTGCTGGCCAGCATGTCCAACCTGGTGCAGACTCCGCCGCTGGCGGCGACGGTCGCGCACCGGGTGGGCGCCGTGGCGGCGGGCGCGTTCGACCTGTCGGGGGCGTGCGCGGGGTTCTGCCACGCGCTCGCGGTGGCCGGGGACATGGTCCGTGCGGGGAGTGCGGAGCACGTCCTGGTGGTCGCGGTGGAGCGGATGACCGACATCGTGGATCCGGCGGACCGGTCGATCGCGTTCCTCTTCGCCGATGGGGCGGGGGCCGTGGTGGTCGGGCCGTCCGACCGGCCGGGCCTGGGCCCGGTGGTGCGTGGCGCGCACGGTGACATGGCGGCGGCGCTGCGGATGACCGGTTCGTGGGCGGACTTCCGGGCCGATCCGAGTGGTCTCCCGCCCGTCATGCGGATGGACGGCCGGCGGATCTTCCGCTGGGCGGTCGACGAGGTCGCACCGGCGGCGCAGCGGGCACTGGATCTGGCCGGCGTCGGACCGGAGGATCTGGCCGCCTTCGTCCCGCACCAGGCGAACACACGGATCATCGACCTCATGGTGCAGCGGCTCGGGCTGCCGGACTCCGTGGCGGTGGCGCGCGACCTGGTCACCGCGGGCAACACCTCGGCGGCGTCCATCCCGCTCGCCCTGCACGGCCTGCGGGATGCCGGCGCGGCCCGCTCCGGCGAACCGGCGTTGCTCGTCGGCTTCGGTGCCGGTCTGACCTACGCCGCCCAGGTGGTCCTGCTGCCATGAGCGGTCCGGATACCGACGGCGGCACCGGGACGGATCGGCGTTTCCCGGTCGACGGGCCGTACCTGGTGGGCCGGGAGCAGGTGCGCGTGTTCGCCGCGGTCCTCGGTGAGCGGGATCCGGTCTGCCACGATCTCACGGCGGCACGCCGGCGGGGGTTCCCCGATCTCGTGGCACCGCCGAGCTTCGCCGCCGTGCTCACGCTGCCGGCGGACCTGTTGGTGCTGGGCGGGCTGGCGCCCGCCGTGGAGCCGGACCACGTGGTGCACGCGGGTCAGGACTTCCGTCACCACCGGCCGATCGTGGCCGGTGACCTGCTGCGCGTCGTGGTACGGCTGACCGGCGTGCGGCGCGTGCGGGGAAGCCGGGTCGCCACCACCCGCGCGGTGGTCGTCGACAGCGCCTCCGAGGTCGTTACCACATCTACGGCTACCTATGTACTGCGACATTAACACGCGGAGTTCGGCAGGTCGTGAATACACAGCGATATCTCAGGGTCCGGGGCGTTTCCGCAGCGTCTCGCGGGTCCAATTGACAGGACTGGTTGCGCAGCGGTGAATACCCTGTCGCGGTCTGTGTTCAACTGGTAGGGTCGATCGGGACCGATGTATGTTTCCCGACTGGACTGTGGGGGGTTCAGCAAGTGGTCAAGCATGTCGTCGAATTCGGTGTTCTCGGTTCGCTGTCATTCTGTGTTAATGGCGGCTTGAATCACGCGCCGACTGCACCGAAATTGCGGCGGGTCCTCGCCATGTTGCTGGTGTACTCCGGGCAGGTGGTGCCGGTCTCCTCGCTGATTCGCGAGTTGTGGGACCATCAGCCGCCGGTGAGCGGGCTCACCACCCTGCAGACCTACATCCTGAACCTGCGCAAGCTCTTCGCCGCGGCCACCGGCATGCCCTCCGGGCAGGTCTCCCGCAGCGTCCTGGTCACCAAGGCGGGTGGCTACCTCCTGCAGGCCGACGCCGGTCAGCTCGACGTCCATCGCTATCACGACCTGGTCAAGGAGGGGCGCGAGGCGCTGAGCGCGGGAGACGACAGGTCAGGTGTCCGGCGGATGACCGACGCGCTGCGGCTCTGGCGTGGCCCGGCCCTGGTGGACGTGCCGGCCGGGCCGGTGCTGGAGTCCAAGCGGCGGCAGTTCGAGGAGTCCCGGCTGGTGGTGCTGGAGTACCTCGTGGACGCCGAGCTGCGGCTGGGCATGTACCGCGAGGTGCTCACCGAACTGGCCGCGCTGACTGTGGAGAACCCCCTGCACGAGGGCATGCACGCCCAGTACATGCGGGCGCTCTACCTCAGTGGACGACGGGCGCAGGCGCTGGAGGTCTTCCACCGGCTGCGCAGCGACCTGGTGAACGAATTGGGCCTGGAGCCGGGGCCGCAGATCCAGCGTCTGCACCAGGCGGTGCTCAATGCCGATGACATGGGTGACGACCACCTTTCCGCAGGTCGTCCGCTCGGTGACATCATTCGGACCTCGGGTCTGGGCAACGCCCGGTCCTATTGATCTCGGGCACTTCAGTGATCCTCTAAGGGAATTATTCCGGAGATTGCTAGCGTTTTTTCGTGACTCATTTCCGAGAAGCGGTGGAAACGGTCCGGAAAAGGGCCGAGGTCGGGCGCCGACTACAGATCGTGCACGGAGTCCAATGGTTGTACGCGACCTCTGGCGCGCCGTGCGCCGAGGCATTACGGGGATTCGGTGACGTGACCGGGGCGGTCGACCGGATACGGCGCTCGGGCGCCGTCGTCGCGGCTCGTGGCGGTGGCTGGGTGTCCGCGCGGCACGACGTCGCCGTCGCGGCGCTGACCCATCCGCTGCTCGAGCCGCCCCACGCCGGAGGACCGTACGCGCCGCAGCGCCCCGTGCCGCTGCCCGCGACCCTGCTGCACGCGGAGCCACCCTCCGGTGTCGACTCGGCGGAGCTCGCCGCCTCCGCCGCGGCGGCGGTGGTGGCCGAGCTGCCCGCCGAGGTGGACCTGGTGCCCGCGCTCGCGGCACGCCTGCCGGCCGCGTTGCTCTCGGACGTGCTCGCGGTGCCCGAAGCGGAACTGCGTCCCCCGGCCGAGGCCACCGGCCCGCTCGCCGACGCGGTGCTCTGCGCGCAGACGCTCGCCGCCACCACCGCGATGCTGGACTCCGCCGCCGAGCTGGACCGGCGGCTGGACGATCCGGGCCGGCTGCTCGTCGCCACCCTCGGGGTGACCCTCTCGTCGACGCTGCTCGGCAACGCCCTGAACCGGGTGCTGGAGCACCCCGCCGAGTGGGACCGGTTCGGCGAATGCCCCGGGCACGCCGCGCACGTCGTCGCCGAGACGCTGCGCCTCGATCCGCCCGTGGACGCGTATCCGCTGGTCGCCGGCGCGGACCTGGAACTCGCCGGACAGACCGTCCGGGCCGGGGAGCAGGTCGTCCTGCTGCTGGCCGGCGCCGGCCGGGATCCGGACCGGTACGAGCGGCCGGAGGAGTTCCGGCCGCACTCCGGGGCTGTCGCCCCCGTGCCGGGAGCCCCGTTCGCGCGTCTGCTGCCGATGGCCCGCGCCGTCGCCGTGGCCGCGCTCACCGCACTGACCGGCCGGTTCGCCCGGGCGGAGCGGACCGGGAACGCGGTGCGCGCCTACCGGGCGCCGGTGACCCGGCGGCTGCTGAGCCTGCCCGCCCGCCTGGTCAGCCGGGAGGAGGTCGCGTGAGGGTCCTGTTCACCACGCTGGCCCACCGCACGCACTTCTACCCCTTGGTGCCGCTGGCCTGGGCGCTCCGTGCCGCCGGGCACGAGGTCCGGATCGCCAGCGAGCCCGCTCTGACCGACGACATCACCCGTACCGGCCTGACCGCCGTACCGATCGAGGCGCCGGAGTGGAGCGTCACCGACCCGTGCGACCTCGCCCTGCTCCGCGAGTTCCACGAGGAGGGCTTCGTCTTCGTCCGCGACTTCGACTTCGCCGGCGCCGACCCGGCCCGGTGGACGTGGCCGAACCTGCTCGCCCTCCAGCACGTCATGGTGCCGTCGCACGACGCGGTGATGAACAACGACGGGATGCTGGACCAGCTCACCGCCTTCGCCCGGCACTGGCGTCCGGACCTGGTCGTCTGGGAGACGTACACGATCGGCGGAGGCGTCGTGGCCCGGGCGGCCGGCGCCGCGCACGCCCGCTTCGTCGCCGGGCCCGACGTGACCATGCGGGTACGCCGCGAGTTCCGCCGGCTGCGCGACGAGCAGCACCCGGCACACCGGGAGGATCCGGCCGCGGAGTGGCTGGCGTGGAGCCTGGATCGGCTCGGCGCCGACGGCGACTTCACCGAGGACCTGCTGACCGGCCAGTGGACGATCGACTCCACCGCGCCGAGCGTCCGGCTGCACCCGGGACACCGCACCGTCGGCGTCCGGTACGTGGCGCACAACGGACCCGCGGTCGTGCCCGGCTGGCTGCGTGAGCCGCCCGCCCGGCCCCGGGTCTGCCTCACCTTCGGCGTCTCCGAGTGGGTCGCCGACTTCCTCCGCGGCGAGGTGCTCACCGATCTGCTGGCCGCGCTCGCCGACCTGGACGTCGAGGTGGTGGCCACGGTCACCGACGCGCAGCGCGCCACCGTGACCGACGTGCCCGCCAACGCCCGCCTGATCGACTTCGTGCCGCTCAACGACCTGCTCCCGACCTGCGCCGTGGTGGTGCACCACGGTGGGATCGGCACCAAGGCCAACGCCGAGCTGCACGGCATCCCGCAGGTCATCCTCGGCTTCGGCATGGACACCGAGGTGATGGGCGCCGGGCTGGAACGGCTCGGCACCGGGCTGACCATGCCGATGGCCGAACTGACCGGGGCGGCGCTGCGCGAGCGCGTGGCGCGGCTGCTGACCGAGCCGTCGTTCCGGACGGCCGCCGGTCGGCTGCGCGACGAGATGCTCACCCAGCCCGCGCCGAACGACCTCGTTCCCGTGCTGGAACGGCTCACCGAGGAGAACCGGGGGCGGTACCGATGAGAGTCCTGTTCACCACGTTCGCCGCCAAGGCGCACCTCTACACGCAGGTTCCGCTGGCCTGGGCGCTGCACACCGCCGGCCACGAGGTGTGCGTCGCCAGCCAGCCGGACCTCACCGCCGACATCGTCGGGGCGGGTCTCACCGCGGCGCCGGTGGGCGAGGTGTTCGATCTGGAGGGCGGGATGCGCGAGCTCGACGGCATCCTCGGTGACGTGATGTCCGGCCGGATGACGCCCGCCGACGTCGGGCTGGACATGTCGGAGGACCGGCCGGAGCGGCTCACGCGGGAGTACGTGCTGCACGTCTTCAGCGCGATGACCGCCGTGACGTTCCAGGAGCACGCGCAGCGGGCGATGCTCGACGACCTGGTCTCGTTCGGCCGGCACTGGCGGCCGGACCTGGTGCTCTGGGATCCGCTGACGTTCGCCGGCCCGGTCGTGGCCCGGGCCTGCGGCGCCGCGCACGCCCGGATCCTGTTCGGCCCCGACCTGGTCGGCCGGATGCGGGCCACCTTCAACCGGCTCAGCGAGCAGCAGCCGCCCGAGCTGCGCGACGACCCGCTGGGCGAGTGGCTGGGCTGGACCCTCAGCCGGTACGGCGCCGGCGGCTTCACCGAGGACATGGTGCTCGGCCACTGGACAGTCGATCCGCTGCCGGCCTCGCTGCGCCTGGACGTCGACGCCCACTACGTGCCGATGCGTTACGTGCCCTACAACGGTCCGGCGGTGATCCCGGAATGGCTGCGGGAACCGCCGAAACGGCCCCGGATCTGCCTGACGCTCGGCGCCTCGTTCCGGGAGACCGCCCTCGGCGATCAGACGTCGCCGGTGGAGCTGCTGACCGCGCTCGCCGGACTGGACGCCGAGGTGGTGGCGACGCTCGACGAGCACCAGCTCGATCCGGAGACGCCGCTGCCCCCGAACGTCCGGGTGGTCGACTTCGTGCCGTTGAACGCCCTGCTGCCCAGTTGCGCGGCGGTGGTGCACCACAGCGGATCCGGCACCTACGCGACCGCGCTGGCGCACGGCGTGCCGCAGCTCATCGTGCCGAACCTGATGTGGGACAGCATGGCCAAGGCACGCGCCGTCGAGGCGGCCGGCGCCGGCCTCTACCTCCGCGACCCGGGCCGGGTCACGGCAGGAGACCTGCGTGACCACGTCGAACGCCTGCTCAGCGAGCCGTCGTTCGCCGCCGGCGCGGCCCGGCTGCGTACCGAGATGCGCGGCATGCCCACCCCGAACGCCCTCGTCGGGGCCCTGGAGAACCTGACCGAGGAACACCGCGGGAGCCGATGATGCGTGTCCTGTTCACCACGTTCGCCGCCAAGACCCACATGTTCGCCCAGGTGCCGCTGGCGTGGGCGCTGCACAACGCCGGCCACGAGGTCTACCTGGCCAGCCAGCCGGACCTCTGCGACCTGATCACCACCACCGGGCTGACCGCCGTGCCGGTGGGCGCCCCGCTTCACCTCGAGGAACAGATCGAGGTGGTCAACGACAACGTCGGCGACGACGCCAACCGCACGCAGGACGAGGCCGAGGTGGGGCTCGACATGAGCGAGGAGGATCCGGCCGAGCTGACCTGGGACCATACGCTCAAGGTCTTCACCGCCATGACCTCGATGGTGTTCCAGAACGAGTGCCCGGAGTCGATGATGGACGATCTGGTCGCGCTGGCCCGCGACTGGCAGCCGGACCTGGTGGTGTGGGACACCATGACCTTCGCCGGCGCGGTGGCGGCCCGGGCGAGCGGCGCCGCGCACGCCCGGCTGCTGTACGGCCTGGACATCGTCGGCAACATGCGGGCCGCGTTCACCGGTCACCTGGCCCGGCGGCCGCCGGCGCTGCGCGACGATCCGATGGCCGAGTGGCTGGGCTTCAGCCTGGAGCGCTACGGCTGCGACGGCTTCGCCGAGGACATGGTCGTCGGGGACTTCACCATCGACCAGTTCCCGCCGTCGCTGCGATTTCCGCTCGGCCTGCACACCGTTCCGGTGCGGTACGTGCCGTACAACGGCCGCGCGGTGGCGCCGGACTGGCTGCACGAGCGGAGCCGGCCGAAGCGGGTCTGCGTCACGCTGGGTCTGTCGCACCGCGACGAGCGCGGCGGCGACCGGGCCGCCATCGGCGATCTGCTGGCCGCGCTCGCCGATCTCGACGTCGAGGTGGTCGCCACGCTGAACGCCGCGCAGACCCGCGCGCTGTCCGCGGTGCCGGACAACGTGCGGATCGTCGACTTCGTGCCGCTGGACGTGCTGCTGCCGACCTGCGACGCGGTCGTGCACCACGGCGGCTCCGGCACGCTGACCACGGCGATGCGTCACGGCGTGCCGCAGCTCATCGTCCCGCACATGGTCTGGGACTCGATCAACACGGCGCGCCGCCTGGAGGCCCGCGGCGCGGGGCTGTACGTCCGGGACATCGACCGGCTCTCCGGCGGTGAACTGCCGGCCGCCCTGAGCCGCCTGCTCGGCGAGCCGTCCTTCGCTGCCGAGGCGGACCGGCTGCGCCGGGAGATCGCCGGCACGCCGAGCCCCAACCACATCGTGCCCGTGCTGGAGGAACTCGCCGGCGAGTACCGGAGGTCGTCCCGATGAGAGTCCTGTTCACCACGTTCGCCGCCAAGGTGCACATGTACTCCCAGGTGCCACTGGCCTGGGCGCTGCACACCGCCGGCCACGAGGTCCGGATCGCCAGCCAGCCCGACCTCGCCGACGACATCACCCACACCGGCCTCACCGCGGTGCCGGTGGGGCCGGCGCTCAACCTCGAGGAGGGGATGCGGCAGACCGAGGAGGGCCTCGCCGCGGAGGAGCCGCCGGAGGCCGAGGACGACGGCGGCGGCCTGGACCTCACCGAGACCCGCGCCGAGCTGCTCACCCCGGACTACCTGCTCGGCACGTTCACGGCGATGACCGCCGTGGTGTTCCAGAACCAGTGCCCCGACCCGATGGTCGACGACCTGGTGCGGTTCGCCCGGGACTGGCGGCCCGACCTCGTGGTCTGGGACACCATGACGTTCGCCGGGCCGGTGGCCGCCCGTGCCGTCGGGGCGGCGCACTGCCGGCTGCTGTTCGGCCTGGATCACGTCGCACGGATGCGGGAGCTGTTCACCGAGCACCTCGGCCGGCTGCCGCGGGAGCGGCGCGACGACCCGCTGGGGGAGTGGCTGGACCGCCTGCTCGACCGGTACGGGATCACCGGCGGCTTCGCCGAGGAGATGGTGCTGGGTCAGTGGACCGTCGACCCGACCCCGGCCTGGATGCGGTTCCCGTCCCGGCGGCCGTACGTGCCGATGCGCTACGTCCCCTACAACGGGCCGTCCCGGGTTCCGGAGTGGCTGCGGGAACGGCCCAAGCGTCGCCGGGTGTGCCTGTCGCTGGGACTGTCGCACCGCGAGGTGCAGGGTGGGGACGAGGTGTCCATCCGCGACCTGCTGGAGGCGCTCGCCGATCTGGACGTGGAGGTGGTCGCGACGCTCGACACCCGGCAGCTGGCGTCGATGCCCACGCTGCCGGCGAACGTGCGGGCGGTCGACTTCGTACCGCTCAACGCGCTGTTGCCGACCTGCTCCGCGCTGATCAGTCACGGGGGCTCGGGCACCATGTCGACCGCGCTGGCACGCGGGGTACCCCAGCTGGTCGTCCCCTCCAAGATCTGGGACTCGGCGGACAAGGCGCACCGGCTCGCCGAGCAGGGGGCCGGCATCTGCCTCACCGAGGTCACCGCGAGCGCGGTCCGGGAGAGCGTGGTCGCGCTGCTGGAGCAGCCGTCGTACGCCGAGAACGCCGCCCGGCTGCGCCGCGAGGCGGTCGCCACGCCCAGCCCGGTCGAGGTGGTGCCGCTGCTCGAACGGCTCACCGCCGAGCACCGGCGCCACCGTCCGGCCGTCAGGCCCTCTTGACGCCGACGAACAGCCCCCGTCCGGCGGCCGGAACTCGGCGGCGCAGCCGGCGTCCTCGATGGCGCCCAGGTACTCGTCGAGCGTGAACAACGCGAGCCGGTCGACCTCGGTGAACTGGGTGATGCCGGCCGCCGAGGCGACGACGTAGCGGACCTCCAGCCGGGTCACGCCGGACTCGTTCGTGGACCGGGAGACCCGCGCGATCGTCCGGTCACCGTCACGCACCACCTCGCCGGAGACGTAGCCGTCGATGAACTTCTCGGGGAACCACCAGGGCTCGATCACCAGCACGCCGCCGGGCACCAGGTGCGCGGCCATGCAGCGGACCGTCGCGCGCATCCCCGCCAGCGTGCCGGCGTACGAGATCGCGGTGAACATGCAGGTCACCGCATCGAACCGGGCGGGCAGCCGGAAGTCGCGCATGTCGCCGGCGTGCAGCGGCACCCCGGGCAGCCGGCGCTCGGCGACCGCCCGCATCGCCTCGGCGTACTCCAGGCCCTCGGTCCGGCCGAACAGCTTCGCGAAACCGGCCAGATGGGCCCCGGTGCCGCAGGCGACGTCGAGCAGCGAGTCCGCCGCCGGGAACCGGTCCCGGATCAGCTCGGCGATGAACAGTGCCTCCGCGTTCCAGTCCTTGCCGCGGCTGCGATAGACGGCCTCGTACACGTCGGCCAGCTCGGCTCCGTACATGCTGGGCCTCCCTTCCCCGACCCGATCCTGGCCACCCGTGCTCGAGCGGGCCTGGACGATCCGTCGAAGCACCCGGGTGAGGCTGGAGGCCCGACCGGACGAAGGAGAACGACGTGACGACCGCAGCCGGCATCGACGCCACCCTCTACGCCGAGGTGCAGAGCTTCTACGCCCACCACATGCAGTTGCTGGACGCGGGTGACGCGGCCGGGTGGGCGGAGACGTTCACCGAGGACGGGACGTTCCTGCCCCCGTCGCTGCCCGAGCCGGTCCGTGGCCGGGCGGCACTGACCGCCGGGGTCCGGCGCTCCGCGGCGGAACTCGCCGGCAAGGGTGAGGTGCACCGGCACTGTGTGCTGATGCCGGCGGTGACGGTCCGGAGCGACGGCGCCCTCACGGTCCGCAGCTACACCCAGATCATCGCGACGCGGCGGGACGAGCAGCCGCGCCTGCACCTGATGTGCGTCTGCGAGGACGTGCTGGTCAGGGAGAACGGCGTGCTGAAGGTCCGGGAACGGCGGGTCACCCGGGACGACCGTCCGTAGAGCCTGCCTTGAGTCGGCGACCTTACGTTCAGGCCATGACGACATCACAAGCGGTGATCATCACCGGAGGTGGCAGCGGGATTGGCCGGGCGGTCGCGCGGACCTTCGCCGACCGGGGTGCCCGGGTCCTCGTGGTGGGCCGGTCGCCGGAGCCGCTGGCGGAGACGGCGACGGGGTATCCGAACATCACCACTCTCGTGGCCGACATCACCGGTCCGGACGCCGGGAAGATCGTGGTGGACCGGGCCCTGCTCGAGTTCGGGGCGGTGGACGTCCTGATCAACAACGCGGCGGTGGGCGTCTTCGGCGCGCTGTCCGACCTCGATCCGGAGGCGGTCCGGGTCCAGTTCGAGACGAACGTGCTGGCGCCCATCCTGCTGACCCAGTGCGCCCTCACCGCCCTGACCGAGTCCGGTGGGACGATCGTGAACGTCGGTTCGGCGATGGCTCTCGGGCTGCGCGCGGCACCGCAGAACGCGGTGTACGCCGCGACCAAGGCGGCGCTGGACTCGCTCACCCGCTCCTGGGCGGTGGAGCTGGCGTCGCGGGCCATCCGGGTGGTGGGCATCGCTCCGGGCGTGGTGAACACCGGCGTCGGTGTACGCGCCGGCATGTCCGCGGCCGAGTACGAGGGCTTCCTGCAGCACATCGCGGTCCGGGTGCCGGTGGGCCGGGTGGGCCGGCCGGAGGAGGTCGCGGACTGGATCCACCGGCTCGCCCAGCCGGACGCCGCGTACCTCAACGGCACGGTGCTCACCGTGGACGGCGCCCTCTCGGTCACCTGATCCGCGACGCCGCGTCGCGTATCCGGGCGGGCGGCCCCGGCCCGGGGCCGCCCGCCCGGTCAGCGTGCCCGGGCGAACCGTGCCTCGGCGTACTCCTTCGCGCGCTGCAGCGTCGCACGGCTGTTGCCGCCGAGCGCCTGCCGTACCCGCTGCCGGGCCTGCGCCATCGTGGCGTCCGCGCCGAGCAGCTCCGGCACCGCCTCGGGACGGATCACCACGGTGTGGGTGGAGGTGACCATGAGTGTCCCGCCCGCCTCGCGCAGCGACCACCGGCCGGTGTGCAGCGACAGCAGCGGCGGGGTGCGCAACTGCTTGTAGACGATGAGCTCGTCGGGGACACAGACCCGGACCGACGTGGTCCGGTGCGTGTTCCCGTCCGCGGTACGGGTGTCCATGTCGAGCAGTTGCAGGCCGGGCGTCTCCTCCCGGAGGCCGACCCTCGCGACGTGCGGCAGGCGCTGCGGCCACCGGTCCGCCTCGTTGAGGAACCCGTAGACGTCGGCCTGGTCGCCCCGCACCGTCACCGTGTCGTCGAACGAGTACAGATCCTCGGTGTCGTCGCGCTCGGCGGCGGCCCGCAGCGCCGCCAGTTCGGCGTCGCTGTTGCCGTCCACCGCGCGGCGGATCCAGTCCACGGCGTCCGGATCGTCACCGAGGGCGTCGAAGTCGTGCAGCAACCGCACCTCGGTGGAGCCGGCGCCGGCCGGAGTGAAGATCCACTCGCCGCCCATCGCGGCCACCGGCGCCTGCGACACCTCCTGCCGGAACGCGATCCGCAGGCCCTCCCGGTCGACCCGCCGGCGGGACAGCCACGTCTTGGGCTGCCCGTTCGCGGTGGCCCAGATGCGGATCCGCTCGCCGTCGGCCAGGCGCTCGACCTGCTCGGCGTGCACGGTGGGCGGGAAGACGTGCGGCCAGCGCCGGACGTCGGCGACCAGGTCGAAGACGGCGTGCGGCGGCGCGGCCACGGTGATCCGGTGCTCCATGTGATGTGCCATCGGTCCCCCTTCAGAAGTTGCCCAGGCCGCCGCAGACGTTTATCGCCTGCGCGGTCACCGGCGCCGCAGCCGGCGACACGAGGTAACCCACCAGGCCGGCCACCTCGGCCGGGGTGCTGTACCGGCCGAGCGGGATCTTCGCCTCGAAGCGCTCCCGGACCGCGTCCGTCGTGGTCTCCCAGAAGTCGGCGTATCCCTGGCGGATCCGTTCGGCCATCGGGGTCTCCACGTACCCGGGGCACACCGCGTTCACGGTGATCCCGGTCTTGGCCAGTTCCAGCCCGAGCGCCTTGGTGAAGCCGACCACGCCGTGCTTGGACGCGCTGTACGGTGCGCCGTACACCACGCCCTGCTTGCCGGCCGTCGACGCCACGTTGATCACCCGGCCGCTGCCGCGCGCCAGCATGCCGCCCTCGGTCAGCACCTCCCGGGTCATCCGGAAGACGCTCGTGAGGTTCGTCGCCAGCACGTCCGCCCAGAGTTGGTCGGTGATGCGCGCGGTGACCCCGCCACCGCTGCGTCCGGCGTTGTTGACCAGCACGTCCACCGGCCCGAACCGGTCGACCGCGGCGGCCACGAACGCCCGGACCTGGTCCGGCTCGGTCACGTCCGCGGCCTGTCCGTCGACCTCCAGGGACTCCTCCCGCAGCCGCTTGACCGTCAGCGACACCCGTGCGGCGTCCCGGGCGCAGACGAACACGCGCATGCCCTGCCGCGCGAGCAGCTCCGTGATCGCCAGCCCGATGCCGCTGGTGGCGCCCGTGACCAGGGCGATCCGATCGTCGTTTCCCGTCACTTCGCGAACCCCTCTCCTCGCTGTGGGGATTCCGACGGTGTCAGTGGCGGCTCGAGACGTGCTCGACAGCCGGCGGGTCAGCCGTTTGTTGAGTGGGTTGCGAGATCGGTCCGACAGCCTCAGAGCAGATTCGACCGTGATGGTCAAGCGTTTGCGCGAGGAGATTGACATGGACGGTCCGGTGGTTTTCGTCAACAGGTTCACCGTGCACGGCACACCGGAGGAGTTCGAGAAGACCTTCGCCGAGACCAGCGCGTACTTCGGCGAGCAGCCCGGTTTTCTCGGCCACACGCTGCTGCGTCACACCGAGGACCCCGGCAGCTACGTCAACGTCGCGCACTGGCGGGACGCAGTGTCGTTCCGGCGGGCCGTGTCCCGGCCGGAGTTCACGCCGCACCAGGCCGCGTTGCGCGCGCTGAGCACCGGCGAGCCGAACCTGTACACGTGCCGCCAGAGCCGCACGGTGACGCCGTGACCCGGCGTGTCGTGGTCACCGGCATGGGCGTGGTGGCACCCGGGTCGACCGGCGTCAAGGCGTTCCGCGAGCAACTGCTCGCCGGGCGCACCGCGACCCGCGCCATCTCGCTGTTCGACGCCGCCGGCTACCGGTCCCGGATCGCCGCCGAGTGCGACTTCGACCCGCGCCAGGAGGGCCTGAGCCAGGCGGACGCACACCGGCTGGACCGGGCGGCGCAGTTCGCCGTGGTGGCCACCCGTGAGGCGCTGGCCGACAGCGGACTGGAGATCACCGAGAGCAACGCCCACCGCGTCGGGGTCAGCATGGGCAGCGCGGTCGGCTGTACCGAGAAGCTCGAACAGCAGTACGTGGCGATGAGCGACGCCGGCCGCAGGTGGCTGGTGGACCACCGCCGTGCCAGCCCGTACCTCTACGACTACTTCGTGCCCAGCTCGCTCGCAGCCGAGACGTGCCGCGTCGCCGGGGCGGAGGGCCCGGCCACGACCGTCTCGGCCGGGTGCACCTCGGGCCTGGACGCCATCGGGTACGCCTGCGAGCTGATTCGGGAGGGCACCGTCGACGCGATGGTCACCGGCGGCACCGAGGCGCCCATCACTCCCATCACCGTCGCCTGTTTCGACGCGATCCGGGCCACCTCCCCGCGCAACGACGACCCGGAGCACGCCTCCCGTCCGTTCGACCGCACCCGCAACGGTTTCGTGCTGGGGGAGGGCGCGGCGACGCTCGTGGTCGAGGAGATGGAGTCGGCGATGCGCCGGCGGGCGCACATCTACGCCGAGATCACGGGTTTCGCCTCGCGCAGCAACGCCTACCACATGACGGGGCTGCGGCCGGACGGCCGGGAACTCGCGGCGGCCGTCACCGCCGCCCTCGACGAGGGGCGCACCGCACCCCGGGAGGTCGACTACGTCAGCGCGCACGGCACGGCGACGCGGCAGAACGACATCCACGAGACCGCGGCGTTCAAGCACAGTCTGGGCCCCCACGCGTACGCCACGCCGATCAGCTCGATCAAGTCGATGATCGGGCACTCGCTCGGCGCGATCGGGTCGATCGAGGTGGTGGCGAGCGCGCTGGCGATCGAGCACGGGTTCGTGCCCCCGACGGCGAACCTGCACGACCCCGACCCGGAGCTGGACCTGGACTACGTCCCGCTGGTGGCCCGGCAGCAGCCGGTCCGCACGGTGCTGACGGTGGGCAGCGGGTTCGGCGGGTTCCAGAGCGCGATGGTGCTGCGCCGGGTGCCGGGCGGGGCCGCATGACAGCCGTGGTGGTGACCGGCGTCGGCGTGCTGTCGCCGCACGGCCTCGGACGGGACGCGCACTGGCGGTCGGCGCTGGCCGGGGACAACGGCATCGACGAGATCACCCGGTTCGAGGCGGACGGCTATCCCGGCCGGCTGGCCGGGGAGGTTCCCGGGTTCGACCCCGTCGCGCACGTGCCCGGACGGCTGCTGCCGCAGACCGACGTCATGACCCGGTACAGTCTCGCCGCGGCCCGGTGGGCGCTCGACGACGCCGGCCTGGACACCACGGCGCTGTCCCCGCTCGACCTCGGCGTGGTGACGGCCGGCTCGGCCGGCGGCTTCGAGTTCGGCCAGCGGGAGCTGGAGAAGCTGTGGGGACGGGGACGCCGGTTCGTCAGCACCTACATGTCGTTCGCCTGGTTCTACGCGGTCAACACCGGCCAGCTGGCGATCCGGCACGACATGCGCGGACCGGTCGGTGTGTTCGTCACCGACGACGCGGGCGGGCTCGACGCGATCGCGCACGCCCGTCGCAAGATCCGCAAGGGCAGCCGCGCGGTGCTGACCGGCGCGGTGGACTCGTCGCTGTGCCCGTACGGGCTGGCCGCACACCTGGCGTCCGGCCGCCTCGCCACCGGGAACCGGCCGGACCGGGCCTACCTGCCGTTCGACCGGGCGGCCGGCGGCTATGTACCCGGCGAGGGCGGCGCGCTGCTGGTGCTGGAGTCCGCGACGGACGCGGCCGGTCGCGGCGCGCCCCGGTACGGCGAGATCGCCGGCTACGGCGCCTCGTTCGACCCCGCCCCCGGCACCGGCCGCCCGTCCAACCTGCGCCGCGCGATGGACACGGCACTGGCCGACGCGGGGGTCCGGCCGGACGAGGTGGCGATGGTGATGGCCGACGGCGCCGGTACGCCGGACGAGGACGCCGCCGAGGCCCGGGCGATCGAGGAGGTCTTCGGCCCGCGCGGGGTGCCGGTCACCGCGCCCAAGGCCCGGACCGGCCGGCTCGCCGCCGGAGCCGCGCCGCTGGACGTGGTCACGGCCCTCATCGCGCTGCGGGAGGGGCAGGTGCCCCCGACCGCGCCGGCGATCGACGTTCCGGACCACTACGCGCTGGACCTGGTGACCGGCGCGCCCCGGCCGGTGCGGGGGCGGGCGGCCCTCGTGCTGGCGCGCGGCGCCGGCGGCTTCAACAGCGCCATGGTGGTCCGGCGCTAACGACAGGGAGAGAGAGGCAGGGACATGGCTGAGTTGACGGTGCCGGAGCTGATGCGGGTGATGCGGGAGTGCGCCGGTGAGGACGAGTCGGTGACCTTCGCCGACGATGTCGGCGGCGCGGACTTCGCGGACCTGGGATACGACTCGCTCGCCGTACTCGAGGTGACCAGCCGCCTGTCGCACGACTACGGGGTGACGCTGCCGGAGGAGGGGGTGGCCGGGCTGCGGACCCCGGACGAGATGGTGCGCTTCGTCAACGCGCGCCTGGCGTCCGGATGAGTCCCGGGACCGCCTTCCTGCTCCCCGGCCAGGGAGCACAGCACGAACGGATGGCCGCCGGTCTCTATCCGGCCGAGCCGGTCTTCGCCGCGGCGATGGACGAGGTGCTCGAACTCTTCGCCGAGCCGTGCCTGCGCCACGACTGGCTCACCGCCGTGCCGCGTACGCCGATCGACGACGTCGCCCGGGCCCAGCCGCTGCTGTTCGCGGTCGACTACGCCCTGGCTCGGCTGGTGCTGAGCTGGGGCGTGCGGCCCGGCGCGTTGCTCGGGCACAGTCTGGGCGAACTGGTGGGAGCCGTGCTCGCCGGCGTCTTCCGCCTACCGGACGCGGTGCGGCTGGTGCGGGACCGGGTACGGCGGGCCCGGGACGCCCCGGCCGGGGGCATGCTGGCGGTGGCCGCCGCGCCCGAGCGGGTACACCCGTTCCTCATCGGTGACGTGGTGGTCGGCGCGTACAACGCGCCGCGCCAGGTGGTGCTGGCCGGCCCGCAGCCGGCTCTCGGCGAGGTGGCGGCGGCACTGCGCGCCGCCGGTCTGAGGTGTCACCCGGTGCCGTCGCGGACGCCGTTCCACTCGCCGGCGCTGGCCGCCGCGAACGCCGGCGCCGAGGAGATGGTCGCCGGGCTGCCGGTGGCGCCGCCCCGTGTGCCGCTCTACTCCGGATACACGGGCGAGCCGCTCGGCACGACGGCCACCGATCCCGCCTACTGGGCGGGCCACCCGGTGGAGCCGGTCCGGTTCTGGCCGGCGCTGGACCGTCTGCTGGGCGACGGCGCGCGGGTCGTGGTGGAGACCGGCCCGGGGCAGACGCTCGCGCAGATCGCCCGTCGCCATCCGGCGGTCCGGGCCGGTCGCGCCCGGGTGGTGTCGCTGCTGCCGGCCCGCCCCGCGGGCGCGGAGGCGGACCGGCGTGCCGTGGCGGCGGCCCGGACGGCGCTGGGTCAGCGTTCCGCGATCACGTAGCGGACCGGGACGTCCATCCGGACCGGGCCGTCGCCGTCGCGCAGCGCGTCCAGCGCGGGGATCAGCCGGTCGCGCAGGGCGGCGGCCTCGGCCGGCGGAAGATGCTGCCAGAGCAGCCGCATGCCCTGGGTGTGCGACCAGTCGACCCACGCGGCGCCGCTCTCCGCGACCAGGCGTACCGGCTCGTCGACCACCTCGGTGGTGCGGAAACCGGCGGCGTGCATCGTGGAGCGGAGGTCCTCCGGATCCTGCAGCCAGCTGTTGAACCGGCGGCGCAGCGCGTCCGGCTGCCACTGCTCCGGCAGCCGGCGCAACAATTCCCGGTCGATGAGCGGAGTGAACATCGGCGGCAGGAAAGGAAATGTGTCGGTGGTGAAGACCGGGCTCGTGAATGCCATTTTCCCGCCGCGGGGCAGCAGTCGGGAATAGCGTGCCATGGCCTGCGGCGCGTCCGGGATGAAAATGACGCTGTAGCTGCCCAGGACCAGGTCGAAGGAGGCATCCGGGAAATCCGGGTGCTCGCCGTCCATCTCGCGTACCTCGACGTGCCGCAGCCCGGCCCGGGCGGCCTCGGCGCGGGTGTGCCCGACCATCGCCGGCGCGATGTCGATGCCGACCACCCGGCCCTGGGCGCCGACCCGCTCGGCGGCCGGGAACAGGCTCGCGCCGCGGCCGCATCCGACGTCGAGAACGCGCTGGCCAGGTCGGGGATCCGCGCGTTCGACGAGCCGCGCGCCCATCGGTGTGAAGAACTCGACGCCGAGCCGGTCGTAGCTCGCCGCCGCCCGGTCGAACGCGGCGGCGACTGTCGTCTTGTATGCGGTGTCGTCCACTGATCCTCCTGGTTGTGCAGCCCTGTCCCCGCGCAGCCAACCGCGCCGGTCTGGAGGCTCACTAAAGGGCCGTTCGAGCGGCGCTGCAATTTGGCTATGGAATTGCCCGAGCCGCCCGGAAGCGCCTTGCCGCTGCGCTCCGGACGCTCGATAATTTGATTACTCAATTCATCGGCGGCCCGTTGGGAGTAACTGTGAGCGCACAGATCGAAGTCGTCAAGCGAATGGTGAACGCGTACAACACCGGAAAGACCGACGACGCGGCGGAATTCATCCACCCCGAGTACCTCAACCCGGGCGCCATGGAGCACTTCAACGACCTGCTCGGCCCGGAGGCGTTCGTGCTGGCCGTCAAGTGGCTGAAGATGACCTTCTCCGAGGAGGCGTACCTGGAGGAGATCGGCTACGAGGAGAACCGCAACTGGGTCCGCGCCCGCCTGGTGTTGTACGGGCGGCAGATCGGCGACCTGGTCAGCATGCCGGCGACCGGCCGCAGGTTCTCCGGCGAGCAGATCCACCTGATCCGGATCGTCGACGGCAAGATCCGGGACCACCGGGACTGGCCGGACTACATCGGCACCTACCGGCAGCTCGCCGAGCCGTGGCCGGCCGGCGACGGATGGCGCCCGTGACCGGCGGCCCGCGTCCTTCCCCCACCGAGATCCGGAGGAGCTGGGCTCATGCCCGACGTTGACACGGCCGTGCCCGCGGCCACCGCCCGGCCGTCCATGAACGAGCTGGACACGTTGCTGCGGCTGGGCGGCCTGCACACCCCGATGGCGGTCCGGGTGGCCGCCACGCTTCGGCTCGTCGACCACATCGCCGCCGGGGCACGCACCCCGGCGGCGCTCGCCCGGGCGGCCGGCGCCGATCCCAACGCGTTGCTGCGGATCATCCGGCACCTCGTCGCGGTGGGCGTGTTCACCGAGGCGCCGGACGGCACTATCGAACCGACCGCCGTCGGCCGCCTGCTGGCCGAGGACCACCCGGCCCAGCAGCGGGCCTGGTTCGACCTCACCAACGCCGTCTCCCGGGCCGACCTGGCGTTCTTCCGCCTGCTCGACGCGGTCCGCACCGGCCGGCCCAGCTACGAGACGGTGTACGGCCGGTCGTTCTACGACGACCTGACCGCCCAGCCGGAGCTGGCCGAGTCGTTCGACGAGCTGATGGCCTGTGACCAGGACGTCGTCTACGACGAGCCGGCCGCCGCGTACGACTGGAGCGGCGTGAAGCACGTGATGGACGTGGGCGGCGGAGTCGGCGGCTTCCTCGCCGCGATCGCCCGGACCGCGCCGCACGTCACCGGCACCCTCGTCGAACTGCCGCTGCCGGCGGCCCGGGCCCGGGCGAACTTCGAGGCGGCCGGTCTCGCCGGCCGGCTGGACGCGGTGGCCGGTGACTTCTTCCAGCCGCTACCCACCGGCGCGGACGTGATCGCGCTGTCCTTCGTGCTGCTCAACTGGTCCGACGAGGACGCCCGCCGGATCCTGCTGCGGTGCACCGAGGCGCTCGAGCCGGGCGGCCGGATCCTCGTGCTGGAGCGGGACGACCTGCCCGAGGACGCCTCCAACGAGCAGTTCACCCTGCTCGACCTGCGGATGCTGGTGTTTCTCGGCGGCCGTCTGCGTACCCGGGACGAGTGGTCCACCTTCGCCGCCTCGGCCGGGCTGGTGGTCGAGTCGGCGCGCAAGGTGGCGTCCCCGTCCGTCCCGTTCGACCTGTCCCTGCTCACTCTCGCCCCCGATGGAGCAACCTGATGACAGAACGAGTGGCAACCGCCGGTGACGTGCGGATCTGGAGCCAGGACTTCGGTGACCCCGCCGACCCGGCCCTTCTGCTGATCATGGGCGGCAACCTGTCCGCGTACGGCTGGCCGGACGAGTTCGTCGAGACGCTGGCGGCCGGCGGCCTGCACGTCATCCGGTACGACCACCGCGACACCGGGCGGTCGACGCGGCGCGACTACGGCGAGCACCCGTACACCTATGACGACCTGGCCGCGGACGCGGTCGCCGTGCTCGACGCCTGGGACGTCGAGGCGGCGCACGTCCTCGGCCTGTCCATGGGCGCTTCGCTGGCCCAGGTGATGGCGCTGAACCACCCGGACCGGGTGCGCAGCCTCACGCTGATGCTGGGCGGCGCCCTCGACGTCGACTTCGACGCCGGGATCGAGGCCGCGTTCCGGGGCGAGTCGACAGTCGACGGCCTGCCCGTGCCCACCCAGCGCTTCCTCGACATGCTCGCCCACGTGCAGCAGCCCGCCACCGATCGGGAGAGCATGCTGGCCAAACAGGTCGGCAAGTGGCGGCTGCTCAACGGCGACGGCGTGCCGTTCGACGAGGCCGAGTACCGCACCTGGGAGGAGCGTGCCATGGAGCACGCCGGGACGTGGGAGGAGCCGATCGCCCACTACCTGGTCGGCCTGCCGCCCCGCAGCCGCGGCGCCGAGCTGCGCGGTCTCGACGTGCCGACCCTGGTGATCCAGGCGCCGAACGACCCGGCCGCGCCTCCGCCGCACGGGCGGCACCTGGCCGACCTGATCCCGCGCGCCCGGCTCGTGGAGATCAAGGGCATGGGGCACGCGCTGCCGAGCGCCGTGCACCGGCCGCTGGCCGACGCCGTCCTGGCGCACCTGCGGCCCGAGGTGGCCCGGCCGGAGGCGCCCACCGCGCAGGTCAGCGCCGGCGACCTGGGCCGGCACCTGCTCACCATCCGGGGCTTCCAGTTCATCTACGGCACCCGGGGCGACCCGTACGCCCTGCTGCTGCGCGCCGAGGCGCAGGATCCGGTGTCCGTCGACGCCCGGTTGCGGGAGCAGGGCGCACTGCACCGCAGCGAGGCCGGCGCGCTGGTCACGGGGCAGCACGAGACGGCCCGGCGGATCCTCGCCGACGCGCGGTTGCAGCCGCGGCACCGCGGCGGCCCGGCCGCGCAGGAACACCTGTTCCAGGACGTCTGGGACAACCCGAAGCTGTGCCACGTCCTGCCGCTGGACGACGCGTTCCTCAACGCCGGCCGTGCCGACTACGACCGCTGGGGACGGCTGTTCGCGCCGGTGCTCGGCGCGCCGGGCGTGGAGGAGCACCGCAAGGCGGCGGCGGATCTGGTCGCCGGCCGCCGGGCCGGCCTGCCGGCCGAGTTCGACCTGGTCGACGACGTGGTCCGGCCGGCGGTCACGGACCTGGTGGCGGACCTGCTGGCCGTGCCGGCGCAACAGCGGGAGCGGTTCGCGGCGCTCGTGCGCGACGCCGGTGTCGCGCTCGACGCCGGTCTGTGCCCGCCGCGGTACCCGGACGCGCGCGCCGTGCTCGCCGCGGTCCGCGAGCTGCGTGACCTGCTCGCCGGGCCGGACACGTTCGGCCCGCTGCGGCCGGACGCGCCGGACGCGGACGTGTTCGCCGTGGCGGTGCTCCTGGCGGTGGCCGGCGTCGAGGTGGCGACCACCCTCACCGCGAACACGGTGGAGGCGTTGCTCGACCACCCCGAGCAGTGGCAGCGGGTCTGCGCCGAGCCGGAGCTGGCCGCCGCGGCGGTCGCCGAGACGATGCGCTACTCGCCGCCGATACGGCTGGAGAACCGCATCGCGGAGGAGGAGGTCGAGTACGCCGGGACCGCCGTACCGGCGGACGGCCAGGTGGTGGTGGCCATCGGCGCGGCCAACCGGGATCCGGGCGTCTTCACCGAGCCGGACCGGTTCGACCTGTCCCGCGAGCCCGGCCCGGTCCTCGATCCGGCCGAGGGGGGCTACGCGGGTCTGGTGCTGCCGCTGGCCCGGGTACAGGCGGAGGCCGCGGTGCGGTCGCTCGCCGAGTCCGGAATCGGGATCACGTACCGGGAACGGGTGGTGCGCAGGCTGCGCTCGCCAGTGGTTCGCGGTGTGCTCCGGTTCCCGGTGACCGGGTCCTGAGGCGGCGGCGATGCGGATTCTCCTGACGTCCTTCGCGATGGACGCGCACTTCAACGGCGCCGTGCCACTGGCCTGGGCGCTGCGCGCGGCCGGGCACGAGGTACGGGTGGCCAGCCAGCCGGCGCTCACCGAGAGCATCGTGCGGGCCGGGCTGACCGCCGTGCCGGTCGGTGACGACCACAAGATGGAGCAGGTGGCCCGGCACGTCGGCGCCGGGATGTACGCCCACCACTCGGCTCCGGACTTCCTGGAGCACCGGCCGGAACACCTCGACGCCGAGTTCATGATCGCCTCGAACTCGCTGCTGACCGCCACGTACTACGCCCAGATCAACAACGACTCGATGGTCGACGAGCTGGTCGCGTACGCCCGGCACTGGCAGCCGGACCTGGTGATCTGGGAGCTGTTCACCTTCGCCGGCGCGGTCGCCGCCCGGGCCAGCGGCGCGGCCAGCGCCCGCATCCTGTCCTTCCCGGACACGTTCTACGGCGTCCGCGCGGCGATGCTCGGCCGCCTGGCCGAGCTGCCGGAGGAGCAGCGGGACGACTCGCTGGCCGAGTGGCTGTCGCTGGTGCTCGACCGGCACGGCTGCCGGTTCGACGAGGAGATCGTCACCGGGCACTGGACGATCGACCAGATGCCGCCGGGCGTACGCCTGGAGCTGGGCCTGCCCACCGTGCCGATGCGTTACGTCGCGTACAACGGTCCCACGCCGGCCGTGGTTCCGGACTGGCTGCGCGCCGACCCGGAGCGGCCGCGTGTCTGCTTCACCCTCGGCGAGACGATCCGGCAGACGTCGTTCCCGAACGCCGTCCGGGTGGCCGACCTGTTCGCGGCCATCGAGGATCTGGACATCGAGGCGGTGGCGCTGCTCAGCGAGGAGGAACTCGCGGACGTGCCGGCGGTACCGGCGAACACCCGGGTGGTCGACCGGGTGCCGCTGCACGCGTTGCTGCCCAGCTGTGCGGCGATCGTGCACCACGGCGGCGCCGGCACCTGGGCGACCGCCGCGGCGTACGGGGTGCCGCAGGTCGCGATGGGCTGGATGTGGGACGCGATCTACCGGGCCCAGCGGCTGGAGGCGTTCGGCGCCGGCCGGTTCCTGCCGTCGTTCGAGTTGAGCCCGGCCCGGCTGCGCGCGGATCTCGTGCGGATCCTGGACGAGCCGTCGTTCGCCGAGAGCGCTGGCGCGCTGAGCCGGACCATGGCGGAGACGCCGAGCCCGGTCGAGGTCGTGCCGGAGCTGGAGCGCCTCACCACCAGGCACCGGACACGATAGGCGCCCGGCACGTGTGAGCCCCGACCCGGCCGGGTCGGGGCTCACGTGTCGCGGGGGTCAGCGGGACAGCAGCCGGTCCAGCACGCCGCCGAGCGTGGCCGGGTCGTACGGCGCCGAGGTGCGCCAGGCCAGGATGCCGTCCGGGCGGACCAGCGCCGCGCCGGCGGCACCGATGCCGTAGCGGTCGCGCATCTCGCCCTCGGGGTCGAGCAGATCAGCGCCGACCACGTGCACGGTCACCGGCTCGCCGGTGCCCCGCCACGCCTCGTCCCCGGCGATCAGCACCCACCCGTCACCGAACAGTTCGAGGCTCGAGGCCCGCGCGCCGGACCGGGTGATCCACACGTGGGGCGCGCGGAAGCCGGCCCGCCCGCTCGGCCGCAGTGGATCCTCGACCCGCGCGCCGTCGTCGTCCGGCTCGGGGAGCACCGCGCCGGACAGGCAGCGGAATCCGAGGATCACCTCGTTGTAGCCGACCCCGGCCGGGGCGGTGCCGGCCAGGTGGGGCGCCATGCGCTGGACGTAGACGGCGTACGACTCGTCGACGACCAGGTGCGCCACGGCCCGGCGCTCCGCCTCGTACGAGTCGAGCAGCCCGTCGCCGGCCGTGCCGTCGAGCACCGCCGCGAGCTTCCACGCGATGTCGTACCCGTCGCCGACGGCGGTGTTGCCACCGAGGCCGCCGGTCGGGGGAGTCACCTTCGCGGCGTCCCCGGCCAGGAACACCCGGCCCTCGCGCCACCGCTCCGCCACCAGGGCGGCCATGCCCCAGCGCTGGACGTCGAGCAGCGCCGGCTCCAGCCCCGGCCGGTCCACGGCCGTCCGGATCAGCTCGACGCAGCGCTGCGGCGTGAAGTCGTCGGGCGACTCGCCGCGGTCGGGCGCGTACTCGACGAAGAACGTGTGCCGGTTCGGCTTGTCGGTCGGCCCGAAGTTGCCGGTGAACGCGGGGTTCTGGATGTAGTACCAGCCGGTCGAGCCGGGCGGCAGCACGTCGGACAGGTCCGCCTCGAAGATCATCCCGACGAAGTGGGACAGTGTGCCGTACCCGGTGCGCGGGATGCCCAGCCGCTCCCGTACCGCGCTCTCCGGCCCGTCCGCGGCGACCAGATAGCGGGCGCGGACCCGGTCGGTGGCGCCGTCGGCCCGGCGCAGCACCGCCTCCACCCCCTGGCCGTCCTGGTGGAAGTCGACCATCTCGGTGCCGTACTCCACGACGGCGCCGAACTTGCGGGCCGCCTCCAGCAGGATCGGCTCGACCGCGTCCTGCGAGGCGAAGCCCCAGCCCTCGGCGGTGCACGGTGCGGTCGCGGCGACCATGTCGGCGACGCTCTCGGCGAACGAGTGCAACACCGGGCCGCCCACGGTCTCGACGATGCGGATGGTGAAGTCGCCGGTGGCGCCCCGGATGTCGCCGGCCCTCGCGACCTCGTCGGCCACGCCCCCCATCCGGAGCAGCTCCATGGTGCGCGGGTTCTGACCCGCCGCCTTCGGGTGCAGGGACGTGCCCGGGTGCCGCTCCACCAGACGCACCCGGACACCGCGCCGGGCCAGGAACGTCGTCGCCGAGAGGCCGGCCAGGCCGGCGCCCACGACGAGTACGTCGGTCGTCTCGTCCGTCACGATGGTCCTCCCTCGTCCGCTCCGCCGGGGTCGCGGTCGCGGGTGGCGACGAACAGGCCTCGGCCGGAGTTCAGCCCTTCGATGTACGTGGTGTCCGGGTAGCCGGCCTCGGCGAACGCGGCGAGGTACCGCTCCCGGCTGAACAGCCGGATCAGGTGGTTCTCCACGAAGTGCCGGGCGCCCTCCGGGCCGGCGACGACGTAGTGCACGTCCATCCGCGAGGCGTCGCCCTCCAGGCACGAGTGCGACACCCGGGCGATGGTCCGGCCGTCGACCTCGATCAGCGAGCCGGACACGTACCCGTCCAGGTAGGTCTCGGGGAACCACCAGGGGTCGACGGCCAGCGTGCCGCCCGGCACCAGGTGCCGCCGGAACACCCGCAGCGTGGCGGTCAGCTCCTCGGCCGATCGCAGATAGCCGATCGAGCCGAACATGATGGTGATGGCGTCGAACCGGCGGCCCAGGTCGAAGTCCCGCATGTCACCGACGTGGATGGTCGCCCCCGGGACCGCCTTCTCGGCCCGCCGCGCGAACGGCTCGGAGATCTCCAGGCCCTCCACGTGACCGAAGAGCGTGGCGAACGCCCGCAGGTGGGATCCGGTACCGCAGGCGACATCCAGCAGCGAGTCCGCCCCCGGCGTGCGCGCGCGGATCCGCTCGGCGACGTCAGTGGCCTCGGCCAGGTAGTCCTTCCCCCGGCCCTGGTGGATGAGCTCGAAGACCTCGGCGAGGTCGGCTCCGTACATCTGTCCTCCTAGCGGAACGCGTCCGCGTGGTCGACGGCCCAGTCGGCGAAGCTGCGGGCCGGATGGCCGGTGACCCGTTCGATCGCGTCGGTGACCGGGTCGGGATGCCGCTCGGCGATGGCGAAGTAGCCGAGGATCATGTCGACCGAGTCGGCGGGGAGGTACTGGAGCATCTCGGCCCGTTTCGCCTCCGGGGTCATCTCCTCGAAGCGGACCTCCCGGCCGATCGCGTCCGCGATCGCCCGGACCTGCGCCACCTGGGTCACCGCCTCGGGGCCGGTGAGCGTGTAGCCCTTGCCGTCGTGGGCGTCGCTGAGCAGCGCCGCCGTCGCCACCTCGGCGATGTCGGCCTCGTGCACCAGCGCCTGCGCCGCCTGCGGGTACGCGGCCCGCACCACGCTCTCGGCGCGGATCGAGTGCGACCAGAACAGCGTGTTGCCGGCGAACGCGACAGGTCGCAGGAAGGTCCAGGCCAGGCCGGAGCGCTCCACTGCGCTCTCCACCTTCTCGTGGTCGTCGATGCTGTCCCCGGCCACCTCGTAGCGGGTGTTGACCGCGTCGGAGGAGAGCACCACGACGCGCTCGACGCCGGCCTGTACGGCCAGGTCCACGCACTGCTCGGCGGTGTCCGGCACCGGAAACAGATACAGCCGGGTCACCCCGGCGAGCGCCGGCTCCAGCGTCTCGGGGCGCAGCAGGTCGCCGCGTACCACCTCCGCCTTCTCGGGCAGGCCGGCGGTCTCCGGGGTGCGGGTCAGCGCCCGCACCCGTTCGCCCCGGTCCAGCAGTTCGCCGACGACGTGTCGGCCGACGCTTCCGGTCGCTCCGGTCACCAGGATCGTCACTTCTCCTCCTCCGGCTGGGGGTACATCCACACCGACGGGTCGAGGTCGCGTGGGATCCAGGCCGGCGACCCCTGCTCTGCGTTGAGGCGCTTCTCGATGAAGGCGATGTTGTGGTAGACGTGCAGCGCACCGACCCAGCGATCCAGTTCGGCCGCCGGGACGTCGAGGCGTTCCTGGTGGTGCAGGGCGTCGACCAGGGTCCGCAGGAAACCGAGCGAGGTGTCCGGGTGCCCGGACTCCGGGTGGCCGCCGTTCCAGCCGGTCCAGTACGACGTCTGCAGATCCTCGATGACGTACAGGCCGCCGGGGCGGACCAGCGGGAACAGGGTGCGGAACGAGCTGATCACGTCGGCGCTGAGGTGGCTGCCGTCGTCGATCACCACGTCCAGCGGCCCGATCCGTGCGGCTAGCCCGGCCAGGAAGACGGGGTCGGCCTGCGAACCGACGTGGGTCCGCAGCCGCGGCTCGTCGATCCGGGACTTGTCGAAGATGTCCAGGCCGTGCACGAGTCCGCGGCGGAAGTAGTGCTTCCACATCCGCAGCGACTCGCCGCCCTGGTCCGGGGCGTCGTACCCGCCCACGCCGATCTCCAGCAGCCGGATCCGGTCCTCCCGGTACGGCGCGAAGTGGCGCTGGTAGTGCGGCGTGTACCAGTGGTCGCCCCACTTGTCCGAGCCGAACCGCAGGGCCAGGGTGTCCAGGTCGGCGGGTTCCGCCGAGGATGCCTTGACCAGCTGGTGCACCGCCAGGGCGGCGGCGCGGCGGCGCCGGAACACCGCCGCCGGGTCGACCTCCTCCGGCGGCGGGGCGGGCATCAGCTCGATCTCCCGGGTGGCGTGACCACCACCGGGGAGCCCGTACACGGCGTGCAGGAGTTCGGCGAGATCCTGCCGGATCCGCGCGGGCGCGTCCGCCGACCAGCCCGGCTCCACGGTGCTCCCGCCGGGCCCGACGGTGACCAGGTAGCCGAGCTGCTTGCCGGCTGTGCCGAGGTCGATCTGGACCGTCACCGGCTCGGGCGGCCCGTCGAACAGCGTGGCCCGGCCGGCGATCTCGGTGAGCAGCAGAGCGGCGTCGTCCTCGGTCAGCACGGCCCGGCTCTCCTGCTCGCTGCCGGCCGCGAGCGCCAACAGGTGTTCCACGGGCGTCCCTCTTTCGTCGACTGGTCCCGATCGTGTGCGTCGCGGCTCGAGAAGCCGTGGAGGACCGGTGGACCGTCGCGCGCGCTTCGAGCCGGACTCGACCGGTGCGCCGCAGGATCGCCGTGGCCCTGGAGCACCGACCGAGGAGGACGCGATGACGATTCTGGTGACCGGCGCGACCGGCAGTGTGGGACGCCGGGCGGTGGCCGGACTGCTGGCGGAGGGGCACAAGGTACGGGCCTCCAGCCGTAACCCGCGGACCGCCGGGCTGCCGGACGGCGCCGAGGTGGTCGCCGGCGACCTGGGCCGGCCGGAGACGCTGCCGGCGCTGTTCGCCGGCGTCGAGCGGATGTACCTCATCTCGATCAACGGCGACGGGGTGCTCGACCGGCCGGAGGAGGTGGTGGCGATCGCGCGTGAGGCAGGCGTGCGGCGGATCGTGGTGCTCTCCTCGTCCGGGCGGCCCTACCACACGGTCGAGGGCGCGGTGCGTGACTCCGGACTGGAGTTCACCTTCGTCCGGCCGGGCGAGTTCGCCACCACCAAGATCGATGTGTGGGGCCCGTCGATCCGGGCGGAGAGTGTGGTGCGCAGCGCGTACCTGGACGTGCCGGCGGTGCCGATCCACGAGGCGGACATCGCCGACGTGGTGGTCCGGGCGCTGGTCGAGGACCGGCACGTCGGTAAGACCTATGAGCTGACGGCACCGGAGCAGGTCACGCAGCGCGCACAGATCGAGGCGATCGGCGCGGCGCTGGGGCGGCCGATCCGCATCGAGGAGCTGAGCCCGGAGCAGGCGCGGGAGAACATGCTGCGCGAGGGGTGGCCGGAGATCATCGCCGATCACATCCTGGGCTATTTCGTGGAATGGGAGAAAGAGCCGCCGGCGGTCAGCGGTGACTACGCCGAGGTCGTCGGAAGGCCAGGTCGCACGTTTGCGCAGTGGGCTCGTGACCATGTGGACGACTTCCGCTGATTCGTGGACGACATGACGTCGCGTCAATGGGGACGCAATTGATTCCCGGTCGGATCGAGCTGTCGACGGCGATGTCAAGGCGAATGTAGCCTCGCCCTTGACCTGCGGTTTCATCAAGGGCTTGACAGCATATTCGGCGACTTGTCAAGCCTGGAATAGCAATATTTTCCATGTGCGTTCTCCTCTGTCCCTGGTGTACGGTGAGCTCGACCGAATCGGCCATTGGCCTTGGCGGTCAATCCTGCCCGGATTCGTGGCAACCATCATCGTGCCCAGGGGAGAGGGAATTGAAAGCACAGTCGGATTCCGCGATCGAGATCGAGGGCCTGGTCAAGGTCTTCGGGACGGTTCGCGCATTGGACGGGGTCCATCTGAACGTGCCGAAAGGCATGATCTATGGCTTCCTCGGTCCCAACGGCGCGGGCAAGACGACCACGATCCGCACGCTCGCCACGCTGCTCAAGCCGGACGGCGGCACGGCCCGGGTGTTCGGACACGACGTGGCGACCGAGGGTGAGGCGGTGCGCCGCCTGGTGAGCCTCACCGGTCAGTTCGCCTCGGTCGACGAGGGCCTCACCGGGGAGGAGAACCTGGTCCTGGTGGCCCGGTTGCTCGGGCACTCCTGGTCCGAGTCCCGTCGCCGGGCCGGCGAACTGCTGGAGGCGTTCGGCATCGCCTATGCGGCGGACCGCCTGGTGAAGGGCTACTCCGGTGGCATGCGGCGGCGGCTGGACATCGCCGCGAGCATCGTGGTGGCGCCCAAGCTGCTGTTCCTCGACGAGCCGACCGCCGGGCTGGACCCGCAGGGTCGCCTCCAGGTCTGGGACGCGGTACGCGCGCTGGTGTCGGTCGGCACCACGGTGCTGCTCACCACCCAGTACCTGGAGGAGGCCGACGAACTGGCCCAGCGCATCGCCGTGATCGACCGCGGGAAGATCATCGCGGAGGGCACGCCGGGCGAGCTGAAGGCGTCGGTCGGCAGTGGGGCGGTGCACGTTCGCCTGGTCAGCCCGGAGGACCGGCCCCGCGCCGGAGAGATGCTGGGCGCGGTGCTCGGCACCACAGTGGAGTACGCGGCCGACCCGGCGGCGTTCACCGCCCGGGTCGACGACCCGGACGCCGCCGCCGAGGCCCTGATCCGCCTCAACCGTTCGGGCCTGCGGGTCAGCGAGTTCTCGCTCGGCCAGCCCAGCCTGGACGAGGTGTTCCTGGCGTTGACCGGGCACAAGGTCGACGCGGACCACACGCCCGCCGCCGAGACGCCGCAGAAGGAGAACGTCGCATGAGCGTCACCACCGAGACCCCCGCCGGCGTTCCCGCCGAGCAGCCGTCCGCGGTCCTGGAGGACGTGCTGCGGCGGTCGTTGACCGCGTACCCGCGGCCACCGCGACCGGGGCCGCTGGCCGCGTCGCTGACCCACCTCTGGCGGGCGCTGGCCACCTTCCGGCACCACCCGGCCCAGCTCGTCGACATGATCCTGTTCCCGTTCATCTTCCTGCTGGTCTTCACCCACCTCTTCGGCGGGGCGATCGGCGGGTCGACGAGCGACTACCTCCAGCTGTTCCTGCCCGGCATCCTGGTGCAGACCGTGGTCATGATGTCCGTCTACACCGGAACGGCCCTGAACACGGACATCACCAAGGGCATCTTCGACCGGTTCCGCACGCTGCCGTTCTGGCAGCCGGCCACCATCGTCGGCAGCCTGCTCGCCGACATGTTCCGCTACGTGGTCGCGCTCACCCTGACCATCACGCTCGGCGTGCTGCTCGGATTCCGGGGCAGCCTGACCGGGACGATCTTCGCGGTGCTCGTGCTGATCCTGTTCGCGTTCGGGGTGAGCTGGATCTTCACCACCCTCGGCGTGGTGGCCAAGGCGCCCGAGACGGTCGCCTCGACCAGCATGATCGTGGTCTTCCCGCTGGTCTTCACCAGCAACATCTTCGTGCCGACCGAGACCATGCCGCGGTGGATGCAGATCATCGCCGACGCCAACCCGATGAGCTTCGCGGCCACCGCCGCCCGCGGGCTCATGCACGGCGACGCCACCGTCGAGCAGATCGCCTGGGTGGTGGGCATCTCGGTGGGCCTGGTCCTGGTCTTCGGTCCGCTGACGATGGCCGCGTACCACCGGCGGAAGGGCCGCTGAGGCCCTCGGGAGCAGCCGCTCTCGCCGTCGGCCCCCAACCCCGGCGAGAGCGGCGCCCGGCCGGTCAGGCCGGCCGGACCGACATCCGGTGCCGGAACACGTCCCGCGGATCCCAGCGCGCCTTCACCCGCTGCAGGCGGGGGTAGTTGTCCCGGTAGTAGAACTCGTGCCACGGCGTACCGGACGTGTTGAGCGCCTCGTCGGCCAGATCGGTGTCGAGGTAGTTCGCGAACGCCCCGCTGTACGCCTCGCCGGGAACCGGCGCCCCGCCGCTGTCGGCGTGCACCTCGCGGTAGAGGTCGCGTACCCAGGCCAGCTGCGTCGCGTCCTCGGCCTCGTCGAGCCACGCCGTCTCGAAGAACGAACTCAGCCGCGCGTCCCGGTGCGGCATCGCGGTCGCGTCGGCCGGCACCCGCCCGATCCGCCCGCCGAACTTGCTCAGGTACGCCCCGGCGCCGTAGAACTCCGGGCCCCCGCGCTGCAGGAAGCGGTGAATCGTGGCGATCTGACCCGCGGTCCACGGCCGCCGCAGCATCGCCGACTTCGACTTCATCCGGTAGCGGCTCAGGCCCGGATAGGACGACGTGGTGGCGCGCAGCCACGGCCAGGTGAACGCCTGCACCGCCGGTTCCGCACCGACCCCGGCGCCGATCGCCGCCACGTAGTCGTCCACGAACGCCACGGCGCCCGGGTCGTCACCGGAGGTCTGCACGTCCAGCCGGATCTCGCCGGTCGCGCGGTGCAGGAGGCTGAGACCGGCGTGCAGGTCGGCGTCGGGCCGCGCCGCGTGCCAGTCGGTGTAGTTGGTCAGCAGCCGGGCGAACCCCACCTCGTCGACGTCGTCCCACCGCCACGCCACCATCGCCTGGCGCAGCGAGGCCGGCGGCTTCGGCAGCAGCGTGGCCGGCGCGCCCCTCGCCCCCGGCGAGCGGAACCAGTAGCGGGTGACCACGCCGAAGGTGCCGCCGCCGCCACCGGTGTGCGCCCACCAGAGGTCGTGGTTCGGGTCGCCGGGATCACGTGACGCGATCACGGTGCGGGGGCGGCCGGACGCACCGACCACCACCACCTCGACCGCCTCCAGGTGGTCGACGATCGCGCCGTACCGGTGGGAGAGCGCGCCGTAGCCGCCACCGGCGACGTGCCCGCCGATCCCCACGTCGGGGCACGTGCCACCGGGCAGGGTCACGCCCCAGCCCAGGAACAGCGTCCGGTACACCTGCCCGAGCGTGGCGCCGGACTCCACCACGAACGCCTTCCGCTCGGGGTCGTAGCCGATCGCGTTCATCTGCGACACGTCGATCAGCACCCGCACGTCCGGATGGTCCGGCACGTCGGCGAAGCCGTGCCCGCCGCTGCGGACGCCGATCCGCAGCCCGTCGCGAACAGCCTCACCGACCGCGTCGGCCACCTGCTCGGGTGTGCCGACCAGTCGCACCCGAGCCGGCCGGCCCGTGTACCGGCCGTTGTAGGCCCGGGTGGTCAGCTCCTCGTACCGCGGGTCACCGGGCGGCACCGTGACCGGGCCGAACGGGACGGCGTCCCCCGGGGCGTCCCACCGGGCGAGGCCGGCGCCGCCGGCCGCCGCGGTCAGGCCGAACAGCCCTCGCCGGGTCATCCGCTCACGCACCGACGACCTCGACGGGTACGTGCCGTCCGCCGCCCGTGCCGGGCCGGTCGACGACCGCGACCGGGGCCTGTGGCCCGGCAGCCGCCTCCGCCGCTTGTCGGATCCGCACAGCCGGCCCCCCTGTCCCTGTGCCCGCCGCGACCGGCGCGGCTGGTCGAGCCGACGCTAGGCGGGCCGGCTCGAGAACGGCTACAGCCGCGGCGGGGGCACGGGCGGGCGCGCCGGCCCGGGGCGTACCCGACAGGTCACCTGCGGAAGGCGGCCACCGCCTCCTGGATCGCCGGCCCGGTCGCCGAGGACGCCTGCGCCCACGACTCGAACTCCAGGGCGGCCGCGAAGCCGGCCGTCTCCGCGGTGCGTACCGACGTCTTGATGTCGCGGGCCAGCGCCGGGTCCAGCGCCGCCCACCGTTCGGCGCGCTCGTGCGCGGCCGCCAGCGGGTCGTCGGCGAGCGTCGCGGCGAGCCCGACGCGTACCGCCTCGGGGCCGTCCACGCTCCCGCCGTCGAGCAGCAGTTGCAGGGCGCGTTCCGGGCCGAGCGCCCGGGTGAGGAACCAGGTGCAGCCCCCGCCGGGGTGCAGGCCGAGCTTCGTGAACGAGGCGATCAGCTTCGCCTTCGGCCCGACGATCCGGGTGTCGCACGCCAGCGCCAGGTTCAGCCCGGCGCCCACCGCCGGTCCCTGCACGGCGGCGATCGTCGGGATCGGCAGCGCCCGTACCCGCAGGAAGCTGTCGTAGACGCGGTGCAGGTCGGCGCGGATCTCCGCGACGCCGCGGTCTGGTTCGCCGAACAGGGCGGGCAGGTCGGCGCCGGCGCAGAACGCCGTACCGGCGCCGGTGACCACGAGCGTGCGGGCGTGCCGGTCGGCGGCCACCTCGGCGATCGCGTCGCCGAGCGCGTCGCGCATCTCCGCGTCGATGGCGTTGCGCCGGTCCGGGTCGTTCAGCGTGAGCGTCCAGCGCCCGTCCGCGTTGTGCAGGTCCACTCTGCTCATGACTCATCCTCCTGCTCGGTCAGCCAGGACCAGACGCCGGCGCTGCCGCGCGGCACCAGCGCCGCGCCGAGCGTGGCGGCCCAGAACTGCTGGGTGCCGTTCTCGTCCCGCCAGGACCAGAGCCTGCGGGTGGACAGGTGCAGCGGGTGCTCGCGGGTCACGCCCATCGCCCCGTGCAGTTGGTGCGCGCCGCGCGCCACCAGCGTCGCGGCCCGCCCGGTGAGCACCCGCGCGGCGGCGACCCGCAGCGGGTCCGGGCCGGCCAGCGCGGCGTCGAGCGCGGTGCGGGCCAGCAGCGTGTGCGCGGTCATCCGGGCCAGCGTCTGCCCGACCGCCTGGAACGCCAGTAGCGGCCGGCCGAACTGCTCCCGCGTCGTCACGTGCTGCCGGGTGTGCTCCACAGCGGTCTCCAGCGCGCCGGTGAGCGCGGCGGCGGTCAGCACCGCCGCCTCGGCGCGTACCGTCGCGGCGGGCGCGGCGCCGGTCAGCCGCATGTCGCCGGTGACCGGGACGTCGAGCGTCACGTCGTCGCGCGGCTCGGCGGCCAGGTTGCGGCCGGGCTCGACCCGGACGCCGGGGTGATCGGCGGGCACCACGAACGCGTCGTCGCCCGCGTACACCAGCAGTGTCCGCGCGGCGGCGGCCCACGGCACGCGGGCGGCGGTGCCGCTCAGCCGCCCGCCGGCCACCGTGAGCCCGCCGCCGGCGACCACGGTGGCGACGCCGCCGGGCAGGGCGCGACCGGCGGCGGCGAGCTGCCGGGCCGCCAGCACGGTCTCGGCCAGCGGCAGGGAGACGCCGTGGCGGCCCAGCCCGCGTACGAGCGCGGCCAGGTCGGTGAGCGTGCCGCCCGAGCCGCCCGCGCCCTCCGGCACCGACACGCCGGTCCAGCCCAGCCCGTGCACGGTCGACCAGAGCGCGGGCAGGCCGTCCGGGTCGCCGCCGTGCCCGCCGAGCACGTCGTCGGCCAGTTCCCGCAGCTCGTCGCCGTCGTGCCGGGGCGCGCGGGCGGCGCCCTTCGCGATGATGGTGCGCAGCACCTCGGTGGTGCCGCCGCGGATCGAGAAGCCCGGCGCGGCCAGCAGCCCCTGGGCGAGCAGCCCGGCCGGTCCGTCGCCGTCCGGGTCGGGCTCGGCGTCGAGCACGGTACGGGCGATCTCGTTGACGTCGGCCTCGAACTCGGTACCCAGGTCCTTCAGCACCGCCGCCGCGTGCACCGGGGCCCGCCCGGCGTCCAGCTCACCGGCGATCCGCCAGGCCAGGCCGCGCAGCCCGGCGAGCCGGGCCAGCGCCTCACCCAGCGCGGCGTCCGCGTCCCGCCGTCCGGCGCACGCGTCGACGGTGGCGGCCAGCAGCGGGTACGTGCTCAGCACCCGCTCCATGCCGCCGCGCTCGAAGGACAACTGCTCGGTGACCTGCGTCCAGCCGTTGCCGGCGGTGCCCAGCACGTGGTCGCCGGGCACCGGCACGTCGTCGAAGAGGACCTCGTTGAAGTGGTGCTCGCCGCGCAGGTCGACGATCGGCCGGACGGTCACGCCGGGCGCGGACATGTCCACGATCAGCTCGGTCAGGCCCTCGTGCCGGCCGCCGGTGCCGGTGCGGCACAGCACGTACGCGTGCGTGGACCGGTGTGCGTGGCTGGTCCAGATCTTGGCGCCGGTGAGCCGCCAGCCGTCGCCGTCCGGGCGGGCTGTGGTGCGCACCGAGGCGAGGTCACTGCCGGACTCGGTCTCGCTCATGCCGAGGCAGAACGTCACCGTCCCGGTGGCGATCGCCGGCAGGTACCGCTCGCGCAGCGCGGGGGAGCCGTATCGCAGGACGGCCGGGCCGATCTGCCGGTCCGCGATCCAGTGCGCGGCCACCGGCGCCCCGGCGCGCAGCAGTTCCTCGGTGACCACCAGCCGGGCCCGGTTCGAGCGGGCCTGCCCGCCGTACTCGCGCGGCCAGGTCAGGCCGATCCAGCCCCGGTCCGCCAGCGCGCGGCTGAACTCCGTGTCGTACGAGCGCAGCCACGCGTCGCACACCGGCCGGAACCGGTCGCCGTCGCGCCACTCGCCGACCAGCTTCCGTACCTGCCGGCGCAGCTCACCGAGATCGTCGTCAGTCATCCTCTGTCCGTTCCCTTCGCCACTGAGTAGCCGCGTACGGCGGCCCGCCGCAGCACGCCGACGGCCGCGGCGCGTTCGGCTGCGGTGACCGGCGGCCGGGGGGCCGCGCCGTCGACGGGTACGCCGAGCGCGGTCAGGTGGGCGCGCAGCACCTCGCCGTCCGCGGTGACCTCCTCCAGCCGCGGATCGGCGCCGAGCCGCACCACGCCCCATCGGGTGTGCAGCCGCACCCGCGCGTCCGGGGTGGGCGCGGCGGTCACGTGCTCGACCGCGCGCACGATCCGGCGCGGATCCCGGGCTCCGTGCAGCAGCACCAGTTCCCGTGCCGCCGCCGCGATGTCGGCGGCACCCCCGCCACCTGGTAGCCGCACCGTGGGCCGCTCCCGGGGGCCCAGGTACGACGAGTTGATCCGGCCGCGCAGGTCCACGTTGCCGGCGTCGAGCACCACCCGGTCGAACCGGTGGCCCATCGCCAGCAGCACGTCGGCGGTGCCACCCAGCCAGCCGAACCCGCCGGCGTACGCCGGGTAGTCGGTGGTGCTGGTCGGCACGTCGTCGCCGGGCCGGTGCGCGCTGGCACCCGCCTCGAAGACCTGGCTGAACGGTGCGCCGGGTAGCGCGTACGCGCACTGGCCGGCGAGCACCGGCCAGTGGAAGCCGGTGAACACCCAGCCGCCGCGCCGGAACTCCCGCGCCGCCCGGACCAGGAAGTCCGCTGTGGTCACCGGACCTCCTCGGCCAGCCAGCGCCGGAAACCGTCGGCGGTGGCCGCGCTGCGGGCGTACCGCTCGTACGCCTGCACGTCACGCGGGTAGCGGCCGACCGCGCCGTCGGGGCGTACCGCACCGGGGTGTTCGACCACCGCGTCGACGAGCAGCCCGGGGATGCTGATCCCGGCGGCGCGTACCGTCTCGGCGTCGGTGACCTCCTCGGCGACGAGCACGGTGCGGCGGGCCGCCTGGGCGGCGACGAGCACCTCGCCCAGCGGGCCCCGGATCACCCCGTTGCCGTCGGCGTCGGCCAGGTCCACGTGCACGAACGCCACGTCCGGCCGCTCGGCGCGGACCACCCGGGCTGGCCCGAACGCCGAGTCCACCCGGGACAGCCGGCCCCGGCTCCAGTCCTCGTCCAGGTAACCGGTGCCGGGCAGGTCCGGCACCGGCATGAACGGCACCCGCCAGGCGCCGGCGGTGAGCGCGGCGGTGAGCAGCCCGAGACTCAGCTCGTGCAGCGTGACGCGGGTGTCGCCGTCCTGCGCGGCGCGCCGGAAGTTCCAGGCCGGCGCCGGGCCGACCGGGCTCCAGCAGTGCCCGTACGTGGCCGAGCGCAGCACCCCCGCGCCGAGCAACTGGTCCATCAGCAGCCCGCCGGAGGCGATCACCACGTCCACGTCGCGGATCCGCTGCCGGATCATCTCATGGCCCACGGCGAACAGTTGCGCGCCGAAGTTGCCCAGGTAGACCCGCCGGCCGGGACGGACGTGCTCGGCCACGACGCCGGCGAGGGCGCGGCTCACCGGTACGCCTCCGCCAGCATGTGCAGCCCCGGGCCCAGGTGCGCGCCGCCGTCGAGCTGGACGAGCTGGCCGGTCATCATGGCGGCGGCCGGGCCGGCCAGGAACGCCACCAGCTCGGCGACCTCCTCGGCGCGGGTCGGGCGGCGCAGCGGCGTGGCCCGGTCCACCAGGTTGTCCCGGACGTGCCGGTCGGCCTCCGCGTCGAGCGCTGCGGTGAGCACCGTGCCCGGCCCGAGGCAGTTGAGGCGGATGCCGTCGCCGGCCCACTCCAGGGCCAGCGTGCGGGTCAGCCCGAGCACGCCGGCGCGGGCCGCGACGGCGTGCGCCATGCCCTGCCCGCCGCGTTCCACCCCGGACAGGGACATGTTCACCACCGCGCCGCGGCTGCGCCGCAGGTACGGGTACGCGGCGGTGGTCAGGTGGAAGACGCTGGTGAGGTTCAGGTCGACGACTGCGGCCCAGCCGCGCGCCGAGATCCGCGTGGCGGGGGCGAAGAACTGCCCGCCGGCGTTGTTCACCAGCAGGTCGATGCCGTGGGCCCGGCCCACCTCGGCGATGGTGGCGGCGGCGCGCTCGTGGTCGCGGACGTCGCAGACCGCGTACGTGTAGCGGCCGTCCCCGGTGGCCGCCTCACCGGTGATCGCCTTGCCGGTGGCGGCGAGCGTGTCGGCGTGCCGGCCCAGCCCGGTGACGTGGGCGCCCAGCTCGACCAGGCGTACCGCGACCGCCCGGCCGATGCCGCTGCCGGCGCCGGTGACCACCGCGTGCCGCCCGGCGAGCGTTCCCGCGCGCAGCACGCGCACGCCGCTGTCGTCGTCCCGCGTCACCGGACGGCCCTCGCCTCGCCGATCGCCCGCCGCCGCAGCAGTTGCGCCGGCCGGTAGCGGGGGTCGCCGAACGCGTCGGCCATCGACCGCAGCGCCTCGTACACGGTTGCCGCCCCGGCGGACCGCAGCGTCTCGAACGGGCCGCGCGGGTGGTTCATCGCCAGGCGCAGCGCCACGTCCACGTCGCCGGCGGTGGCGGTGCCCTCCTCGACCACAGTGGCCGCCTCGTTCACCAGGCAGTGGGCGAGCCGGTCGCCGACCAGGCCGGGCAGCGCCGGCACCCGCACCGAGGGCGCGCCGAGGTGATCCAGCAGGCGGTCGACGAAGCCGGGGACGGCGATCCCGGCGACCGGGTCCTCGACCACCTCGGCGAACACGGCGTCGTCGGCGCGCCGGTGCAGCCGGATCCAGCCGACGTCGGCGGGCAGCACGCCGGCCCAGCCGGCGTCGGAGCTGTCCAGTACCACGTTCTGCCGGGCCGCCAGCCGGGCCAGCTCCGTCACCCGCTGCGGGGTCGGCGCGCCGAGGCTCACCACGCGGGGCGCCGGACCGTTGGGTGGCCCGGGCCGCCGGACCACCCGGGCGTTGGCGTCGCGCGGCGACTCGACGGCGTAGTCGTAGAAGCCGCGACCGGCGGCCTTGCCGGTCAGACCGGCCCGGACCAGGCCACGCACCTGGGGGATGGGCCGGTAGCGGGGGTCGCCGAACTCGCGCAGCGCGGTCTCCGAGGAGGCCAGGTGCGTGTGCAGCCCGGTGAAGTCGAGCAGTTGCAGCGGACCCATCGGGTGCCCGAGCGCGCCCCGGGCGACCGCGTCCACCACCGCCGCCTCGACGCCCTGCGCGAGGAGGAGCTGCGCCTCGTAGTACAGCGGACGGCAGACCCGGTTGACGATGAAGTTCGGCGAGTCCCGGCACACCACTGCGGTCTTGCCGAGCGACTCCACGAGCGCCAGCGCCCGCCGCACCGTCGCCTCGCCGGTGGCCGCGCCGACGATCACCTCCACCAGACGCATCCGGGTGGGCGGATTGAAGAAGTGCAGTCCGAGCAGGCGCTCCGGGGCGCCGAACGCACGGCCCATCTCGTTGACGCTCAGCGACGAGGTGTTCGAGGCGACGAGCAGGTCCGGCCCGCCGGCGGCGGCGACCCGGGCGAGCAGGTCGCGCTTGGCGGCCATGTCCTCCACGATCGCCTCGATCAGCACGTCCGCGCCGGCGAGCGCGGTCTCGACGTCGGCGGCGGCCTCGAGGGCGCCGGTCGCGCCGTCGGTGCGGATCCGCTCCAGTCCGGCGCGGCCCAGCTCGGCGGTGGCGTCGACGACCCGGACGGTGTGCCCCGCCCCGGCGAGGACCTGCGCGATGCCCCGGCCCATCGGGCCCAGGCCGGCCACGACGGCGATCACCGGGTCACCCGCTCGATCACGGCGGCGATGCCCTGCCCGCCGCCGACGCACAGGCTCGCCACGCCGTACCGGCCGTCGCGGCGGGCCAGCTCGTGCAGCAGCGAGACGACCAGCCGGCCGCCGCTCTGGCCGGTCGGGTGGCCGAGGGCGATCCCGCCGCCGTTGACGTTCACCCGCTCCTCGTCCAGGCCCAGCGCGCGGACGTTCTGCACGATCTGCGCGCCGAACGCCTCGTTGATCTCGAACAGGTCCACGTCGCCGGCGGTCAGCCCGGCCCGGCGCAGAGCCAGCGGGATCGCCTCGGCCGGTCCGACGCCCATCATCGTCGGGTCCACGCCGACCGCCGCGAACCCGACGATCCGGCCCAGCGGGGTCAGCCCGTACCGCCGTACCGCCTCGCCGCTCGCCACCACGACCGCGGCGGCGCCGTCGGCCATCTGGCTGGCGTTGCCCGCGGTGACCGTGCCGCCGTCGGTGAAGGACGGACGCAGCCGCGCGAGCCGGTCCGGTGTGGTGTCGGGGCGTACCGTCTCGTCGCGGTCCAGCTCGTCGAGCGGCAGCACCTCCTGCGCCATCGCGCCGGACTCCCAGGCCCGGGCCAGCCGCTGATGGCTGCGCGCCGACCAGGCGTCCTGGTCGGCCCGGGACACGCCGAACTCGCGGGCCACCTTCTCCGCCGTCTCGCCCATGCTCATGCCGCAGATCGGGTCGGTGCCGCCGTCGCGCCAGCCGTCCTGGAGCAGGACGTCGCCGCGCCGCACCCCGTCCCAGCGCAGCGAGTACGGCGCCAGGTACGGCATCGTGCTCATGCTCTCGGCGGCCACCGCCAGCGCCACGTCGGCCTCGCCGGACCGTACGGACCGGTGCGCGAGTTGCACCGCCTTGAGGCCGGAGGCGCAGGCCATGTTGATCGTCTGCGCCGGGGCCGGCAGCGGCACGCCCGCCGCGAGCGAGATCTGCCGCCCCGGGTTCGGGCCGTTGCCCGCCTGGCGGCAGTTCGCCACCACCGTCTCGTCCACCGCCTCGGCGGGCACGCCGGCCCGCGCCAGCGCCTCCGCCCCGGCGAGCCCGCCCAGGCGTACCACCCGCACGTCGCGCAGCGCGCCGCCGTACCGGCCGTGCGGGGTACGCACGGCGCCGACCAGGAACGCTTGCCTGTCCATCACGGAGCCTCTCGGTCGGCGCGTACGACGCGCTTGCTCTTGTGGGTGCTGCGCGGCAGCGCGCCCTCGGGGACGGTCTCCACCACCGCGCGCACCGTCAGTTCGGCGCGCACGGCGTGCGCCAGCTCGCGGGCCACCCGCTTGTCGTCGCCGGTCACCTCGACGCGCAGCTTGATGCCGGTGAGGTAGCCGGTCGCCGGGTCGGTGACGTCCTCGTCGAGGACGATGAGGTATTCGCCGCAGGTGCCGGGCGTGGCCCGGACGACCTGCTCGACGGCGGAGGGGAACAGGTTCACCCCGCGTACCACGAGCATGTCGTCGGCCCGGCCGACGACGCCGCCGGGCAGCCGGGCGAGCGTGCGCCCGCACGGACAGGCGGTGCTGTCGCGGACCACCACGTCGCCGGTGGCCCACCGCACCAGCGGGCTCGCCCGCTTGTCCAGGTGGGTGAGCACCAGCAGGCCGGGTGTGCCGTCGGGTACCGGCTCGTGGGTGTACGGGTCGAGTACCTCGGCGTACGCGAAGTCCTCGGCCAGGTGGCCGCCGGCCTGTTCCTCGCACTCCCAGGCGATCGGCTGGAACTCCAGGCTGCCGTACCCGTCGAAGCACTTCGCGCCCCAGCGTTGCTCGATGTGCGCGCGGGTGGCCGGCACCCCGGCGCCGGGTTCGCCGCCGACCTGGATCCGCCGCACCGGCGAGTCGCGCAGCGGCGTGCCGGCCCGTTCCGCGGTCTCGGCCAGGTGCAGCATGAACGACGGCGTGCCGCCGACGGCTGTGGTGCCGTACCGGAAGATCGTGTCGATCTGACGCTGGGTGTCGCCGGACCCGGCGGGCAGCAGTGTCACGCCGATGCGCTGGTAGCCGGCGGTCGCGCCGAGCCCGCCGACGAACCAGGCGTAGCTGAACAGGCACTGGTACACGTCGGTGTCCCGCACGCCCTGGCTGTACGCGGCCCGCGCATAGAGGTCGGCCCAGCGGTCCAGGTCGTGCGCGGTCCACAGCACGGGGGTGGGGTTCGAGGTGGTGCCGGAGGAGAAGTGCACGCGGCGGCGGTCCGCGACCGGCGCCGCGACGGCGCTGCCCCACGGCGGGTGTGCGGCCAGGTCGGCCACGTAGTCGGCCTTGCCGACCAGCGGCAGGCGGCGCAGGTCGGCCAGTTCCCGGACGTCGCCCGGGTGGAAGCCGAGCGCGTCCCACCGGGTGCGGTAGAAGTCGCTGGTGGCGTACACGGAGGACAGTTGCGCCTTCAGGCGGGTGAGCTGGTACGCGGCCAGCCGCTCACGCGGCCACGTCTCGGCCTCGTGCCAGTGGCGTTCGGAGAACGGCCCGGTCATCGCGGGCTCCGGCGCAGCCCGCCGACGATGAAGTCGGCGTACTCGTCGGCGAGCCGCTGACGGGTGTTGTAGTCGCCGCGCTGCGGGTCGTACCAGAGGCTGATCCAGTTCAGCGCGCCGAGCAGCGGCTTGGTGGCCAGCCGGCTGTCCACCTCGCGGAACACCCCGGCCTTGCGGCCCTCGTCGATGACGTCGGCGAAGATCTGCTCGTACCGGTCGCGCATGGCGACCACCGTCTCCAGCGCCTGCTGCTGGGCCGGGGCCTCGCCGAGACGGCGCATCTCGACCGCGCGCATCGCCACCCGCTGGAACGAGTTGCGGGTCATCATCAGCCCGGCGTGGTGGTGCGCCATCCGCCAGAGCCGGGTGGCCGGGTCGAGGCCGCCGTTGCCGGCGATCGGCTCGATCCCGTCGATCAGCTCCTGCATGCCGGTGGTGACGATGTCCAGGAAGACGTCCGCCTTGGCCCGGTAGTAGTGGTAGACGCGGCCCTTCGTGGCGCCCATCTCGCGGGCGATGTCGTCGATGGTGGTGGCCGCGTACCCGTTGCGGGTGAACGCGGTGGCGGCGGCCTCCAGGATGTCCCGCCGGCCGGGGGCGGCCGGGCGCGCGGTGGTGTCGTCGTCGGCGGTCATGCGGTGGTCTCCGGTGCGGTGGTGTCGGGTACGACGGCGAGCGGGCGGATCGGTGACCCGGTGCCGCCCCGGATGGACAGCGGGGCGGCGATGAAGAAGAAGTCCCAGACCTCCTCGGCGGCCAGCGGCGCGAGGTTCATCGCCTCCATGATCGGTACGCCGTGGTCGACGAGCAGGTGGCAGTGCACCGCCAGCGCGGGGCTGGGCATGTGCTCGAACGCGATGGTGTCCGCGCCTGCCGCCACCACACCGTGGTCGGTGAGCCAGCGCGCGCCGCTGACGTCGACGCCGGGTGCGCCGGTGGTGACACCGAGGTACGCGGCGTTGTCCGTCCACTTCGCGTCCCAGCCGGTGCGCACCAGCACCACGTCACCGGGGCGGGGGCGGGCCCGGTCGGCGAACCAGCGCTCGAACAGTTCCGCGCCGACGCCGTCGGCGGGTGTCAGCGGCCGGCCGAGCGCGACTGTCGCGTCCACCAGGTGACCGGGTGCCAGCATCGGCGGCAGCTCGTGCACCGACACGTCCGGCACCCCGCCGGCGTACGACTGGCTCGCGGTCACGTCCACCCCGCCGTACACCCGGCCGAGCCGGGAGACGTGGGCGAGGCCGTCGACGTGGGTGCCCACGTGCCCGCCCGTGGTGATCATCTCGGCGGCGGCGGAGACGCCCTCCGGGTACATGATCTCGCCGTGCCGTTTGGTCAGCGTGAAGCTGTACGGCGGGTGGTTCGGGTGGTGCGGGATGCCCGTGTACATCTGCTGCGCCAGGTCGAACACCCGGGTCGGGCCGGACGCGGGCCAGTCGACGCTCAGCCGCCAGGGCGCGCTCATGCCGCTACCGACGCCTTGATCGCCCGGCCCAGCACCAGCCGCTGGATCTCCGAGGTGCCCTCGTAGATCTCCAGGATCCGCTGGTCCCGGTAGAGCCGCTCGGCCGGGCAGGGCTTGCAGAAGCCGTCGCCGCCGAACACCTGCACGGCGGTGTCGACCGCGCGGTGCGCGACCTCGCTGGCGTACAGCTTGGCCATCGCGCCGAGGACACCGACGTCGCCGCCCTCCTGGTGCGTCCGGGCCGCCTCGAAGGTGATCATCCGGGCGGCGGTGATGCCGGTGGCGACGTCCGCCAGCGGGAACGAGATGCCCTGGTTGTCGATGATCGGCCGGCCGAACGTCTCCCGCCGGGCCGCCTCCCGCGACGCGACGTCGAAGCCGGCCAGGGCGACGCCGAGCGACTGGGCCGCGACGCTGATCCGCCCGGCGGACAGCGTGTGCATGGCCAGCCGCATGCCCCGGTTGAGGTCGCCGAGCACGTCGCCGTCGGGCACCCAGGTGTCCAGCTTCAGGTTGCTGGTGAGCGTCCCGCGGATGCCCATCTTGTCCTCGTACCTGTCGATGACCACGCCGTCGGCGTCCTTGTCCACCAGAAACGCGGTGATGCCGCGGGTGCCGGCCTGCGGGTCGGTGAGCGCGAAGACCACGTAGTACCGCGACGCGCCGCCGTTTCCGATGTAGATCTTCTCGCCGCGCAGCCGCCAGCCCGTGCCCTCGCGCTCGGCGGTGGTGCGGATGCGGGCGGCGTCGCTGCCGGCGCCCTCCTCGGTCAGCGCGAAGCTGATCGCCTCGCCCCGGGCCAGGCCGCCCAGGTAGCGCTCGCGCTGTTCGGGGGTGCCGGCCAGCACCAGCGGGGTGGCGCCCAGCGCGTACGCGGTGAGGATCGCGCCGGTCGACGGGCAGGCGCGGGAAACCTCCTCGATGACCGCGCAGGCGGTCACGAACGACGCGCCCCGCCCGCCGTGCTCGCGTTCCACGAGCAGCCCGGCCAGCCCCTCCTCGACGAGCACCCGCACGCTCTCCCACGGGTAGCGCTGCTCCCTGTCGAGCTCCTCGGCCAGCGGCGCGAAGTGGCGCGCCGCCACGTCCCGGGCGAGGTCGCGCCAGTGGCGTCCCTCGTCGTCCAGGCGTGGCTCCCAGATCACGGACACGTGGTGCCTCCCGGTTCTCCGGCGCGGGCCGGTCGTTGCGCGCCGCGCCATACCGTTGCGTATGTCGAGATGTCTAGGCGGTGCTCCGGAAGTGTGTCAAGCGCTTCCCGGATGCTGTTTTTCCTTGTGCAGCCCGTCTCGACCGTGGTCAGCGAGAATCTTGACGACATACCGAAGAGTATGTTCGCCTGGTGCGGACGACAGGGAGGTGATCCGTGGAACCCGTCGGTTACGCGGTACACGACGCGGTGGCGGTCGCCACCATCGACCGGCCGCAGACACGCAACGCGCTCAGCATCGACGTCCTGCGCGCGCTCGCCGCGGCGATGGACCGGGCCGAGGCCGACCCGGCGGTACGGGTGCTGGTGCTGACCGGCGGCCCGCGGCTGTTCGCCTCCGGCGCGGACATCCGCGAGCTGCGCCGCACGTCCCCGGCCGACTACCTGCTCTCCGAGCGGCTGGAGTGCTGGAACCGGTTCGCCCGCTTCGGCAAGCCGGCCGTCGCCGCGGTCGCCGGATACGTCCTGGGCGGCGGGTGCGAGCTGGCCATGACGTGTGACGCGGTGGTCGCGGCCGACTCCGCCGTGTTCGGCCAGCCGGAGATCAACCTCGGCATCATCCCGGGTGCCGGCGGCACCCAGCGCTGGGCCCGCGTCGCCGGCCGGTTCCGGGCCGCCGAGCTGGTGCTGGGCGGCCGGCTGGTGGACGCCTGGACCGCGCAGCGGACGGGCCTGGTCAGCCAGGTGGTGCCCGCCGAACGGGTGGTCGAGGCGGGGATCGCACTGGCCGCCTCGATCGCCGCCCGCAGTCCGGTCGCGGCCCGCCTCGGCAAGCAGGCGCTGCGTACCGCCGAGGAGGTCGGCCTGACCGCCGGCCTCGCCCACGAGCGTTCGCTGCTGCTGACGCTGCTGTCCACCGACGACCACCTCGAGGGCATCGACGCGTTCCTGCAGAAGCGTCCGGCCCGCTTCACCGGCCGATAGGAGAGACACGTGACGCAGGTACACGAGGCCACCGACCCGGGCGCGGGCGAACGGCTCGGCCCGGCCGCCCGGGCCGCCCTGCTCGACGCGCTCAAGCGCCACGCCCGTACGCCGGGGGAGCCGCTGCTGATCCGCGTCGAGGGTGACGCGTGGCGGCACGAGCCCGACGACCTCGCCCAGCCGGTGGTCAGCGGGCAGCTGCACGAGCTGGTGCTGCGGGTGCACGCCGCGCCCGGCCCGGTGATCGTCCACGTCGACGGCGCGGTACGCGGCCTCGGGCTCGGCCTGGCGCTCGCGGCGGACCTGCGCGTCGCCGCGCCCACCGCGACGTTCGGCACCGGCTCGCCCGCGGCGTTCCTGGCCGGCGGTGCCGGACGGCTGCTCGCCGGTGTCGCCGGCACCGGTGTGCTGGCGCATCTGGCCTGGACCGGCGCCACGCTCGCCGCCGGCGAGGCGCTGCGGCACGGCCTTGTCGGCTCCGTGTCCGCCGACCCGGACGCCGGGGCCGCGCTCGCCGCCCGGGTCGCCGCGATCGGCGCGGGCCCGGCGTCGGCGCTGGCCCGCGCGTTGCGTGGCCGGGACCGGCCGGAGCTGG
>NZ_JBMVFV010000036.1:0-59110 GCF_049538395.1 Micromonospora sp. AB353
GGGCGAGGCCGCCGACCTGGCGATCCTCGACGCGGCCACCGGCACCGTCGTCGGTGGGTGCGCGCTGTTCTACGACGAGCCGGCCACCGGGCAGGCCATGCTCGGCTACAGCCTGCTGCCCGAGGCGCGCGGGCGCGGGCTGGCGGCCCGGACGGTCCGGCTGGTCGCCGGGTGGGCGTTCGGCGTCGGGGTGGCCCGGCTGTGGGCCGGCACCCGGCCGGACAACGTCGCCTCGCAGCGGGTGCTGGAACGGGCCGGCTTCCGGCGGGAGGGGCTGTTGCGCGGCCGGCTGCCCGGCCCGGACGGCGTCCGTGTCGACTCGGTCGTCTACGGCCGGCTCGCCACCGACGGGAACTGAGGACGGGCCCCCGCGCGGGGGCCCGTCCTGACCGGTCAAGGGGTCACGTGTCGAGCTGGATGATCCCGTAGTCGTACGCGTGCCGCCGGTAGACCACGCTCGGACGGCCGGACTCCTTGTCCTGGAACAGGTAGAAGTCGTGGCCGACCAGTTCCATCTGGAACAGCGCGTCGTCGACGGTCATCGGTTCTGCGGGGTGGACCTTCGCCCGGGCGATGTGCCACGGCTGGTCGTCGGGTTCGGTGTATCCGCTCTCGTCGGGGCGTTCGGCGAGCGCGGTGGCGGTGCCGTGGCCGTCGAGCGCCGCCAGGCCGGGACCGTCGAGGTCGGCCACGGGTAGGCCGGCGGTCGCGGCGGCCACGGAGATCGGCGCGTGCCGTCCGCGGTGGACCCGGCGACGGTCCGCCGCGCGGCGGAATCGCGTGTCCAGCTTGGCGATGGCGGCGTCGAGCGCGCTGTAGAAGTCGTTCGTGCAGGCCTCGGCCCGGATCACCGGGCCGCGCGTCACGCACGTGATCTCCACCCGCTGGCAGGTGTCCGCCTGGCGTGGATTGCGCTCGTGGAACAACTCGACGTCCACGCGAATGAGCTTCTGGTCGTAGCGTTCGATCTTCGCGAGCTTCTCGGCTACGTGCACCCGGTAATGGTCCGGCACTTCGACGTTACGGCCCTTGACCACGATGTCCACGTGACCTCCCTTGTTCGGACGGTCGTTCGGTCCGGATCAGATCCGGTCGACGCACCCGGGAGGGCCCCGCTCGGCGTCGACCGGTGTTGTTCGGCTACGCCTCCTTCCAATGCCGGGGGAAGGTTTGACCCTCACTACCCCCGACACCGAAACGCTAACTCCTGTACGGCCACCCGTCACCCCTGGTTGCCGAAGGCGGTCGCGAAATTTAACAGCTCATACACCAAGGGGTGAAACGGATACACGAAGCGTCACCGACGGTGCCGCTTTTGCGTTGCGGCGAGCACGGCCGCGGCCTTTGGCGTCATTCCCGCGCCGTGCAACATCCGGCTCACCGCCGCCAGCGTGGCGCCGGTGGTGACGATGTCGTCGAGCAGCACGACGGTCTCCCCCGGCCGCTGTCCGGCCGGCGGGCGGCGCAACCGGAACGCCGCCTCGGCGGCGGCGGCCCGTCCGGCGCTGTCCAGCGCCACCGAGTCGGTCCGGGGCAGTGCCCGCAGCGGGCGCAGCACGCGTACCGGCCAGCCGGCCGCGCGCAGGCGGGCCGCAGCCGGGCGGACCAGCCGATCCAGGTGGTCGCCGTAGCGGGCCCGGGCGGCGCGTGCGGTGTCGGGCACCGCCACCAGCGTCACCGGGCCGGGCGGCCCCACCGCCGCCGCGACCACCTCGGCCAGCAGCGCGCCGAGCGGCCGGGCCAGCCCGTGCCGGCCCCGTTCCTTGTACGCCAGCAGCCCTTCGCGCAGCGCGCCGCCGTACGGGCCGAGCGCGACGCAGGGCGGCAGGCCGGGCGGGGCCGGATCGGGCCTCGTCGGGGCGGGACGCAGCGACTCCAGTTCCCGGACGCAGCCGCCGCAGAAGCCGTGCCGCAGCCGTACCGAGCCCGCGCCGCAGCCGGCGCACCCGGCGGGCAGCACCAGGTCGGTCAGGTCCGACCAGAGCCCGCCCAGGTCACGCACGCGCGGCTCAGTAGAGGAAGAACGGCGCGGTCGGGTTGGTCGCCCGGCTGCCGGCCGGAACGTCCAGCACCTGCTCCCGCTTGACGTAGTCGAACGGGTTGTTCCGCCAGGCCGCGCCGTCCGTCTCGAACATGAACGAGAACGCTGCCAGTCCGCGGTCGCCGCCGCCCGGATATCCGGCGAGCTGGGTCACCGGGGCGCCGATCTCCACCGTCAGCGGGGTCTCCCAGGCTCCGTCGACGCTGACCTGGTGGATCGCCGAGCGCCGGTCCGCCTCGTTGCCGGCCAGCGCCAGCTCGTTCTCCGCCACCCAGTCCACCACCGTCACGCCGGTGAGCAGCGTGGTGACCCGGCGGAGCTGCCCGAGGCTGGCCCCGCCACCGTCGGCGCTCACCGCGGCGACGAAGACCGCGCCGCCGGAGACCAGCGCGATCCGGTGCCCGTCGAGGGAACCGGCGACCGCCGTCACCGGGCCGGGGACGGACAGCGGGATCTCGCTCATCCGGCCCGTGCCGTCGAACCGGTAGAGCCGGCCGTCGGCCGCCACCAGACCCGCCGGGCGGGCCTTGTTCAGCGAGCGCAGCCAGGTGGGACGGCTCATCGCCCGGAACGTCCGGTCGCTGGCGCTGAGCGTCGCGACCGGTTCCGGGCCGGTGCCCACCTTGAGCCGCCTGCGGTTGTCCGCCCCGGTCACCACGAGCGCGGCGAGCACCTGGTCGTCGGCGCGGGCGAGCGACGCGGACACCACGTTGCGGTTCTCTGCGGGCGGCAGCGGCGCGGCGGCCCGCGACTCGGTGCCGAACGCCAGGGGACGGACCGCGCCGTCGTAGACGGCGTACCGCATCGGATCGCCGCCACGGGGATAGGCGGCGGCCGAGACCCTCTCCCGCCGCAGGTCGACGGTGAGCCGCTTCTGGTTCTGGATCTTCAGGTCGACCTGGCCGTCCAGGTCCGACAGCGACCACGCCAACTGGGTGCCGAGCCGGGTCAGCCGCTGCTCGTTGGCCCCCGGCATGTTCAGGTTGATCTCCCAGTGGCCGTCCGTGCCGGTCGCGTTGTTGATCAGCTGGGTGCCGTCGGGCAGCCCGGTCACGGCGGGGGACAGCCAGTCCGACGGGCGGTCGGCCAGCCACTTCATCACCTCGGTGATCCGGCGCTCCGTCGGCGCCGACGAGGGCAGGTAGCGCTGGTCCGGCACCAGCCGGGTCAGCTCGGGGTTCCAGAAGTAGACGGTGCGGGGACGGTAGTACTCGCGCACCGCCGAGTCGCTGACCAGCAGCATGTTCGGCAGCTCGGTGATCAGCAGGCCGGTGCCGGCCGGCTCGGCCCGGCGCAGCTCGAAGACGTACTGCGTCTCGCTGGCCACCGGCGGGCCGAGCGTGCCGTCGGCGCGCAGCACGCCCACCTGCTGCACCTTGAGCGTCACGGTGCTGGTGCCCTGGTTGTTCGGCGGCGTGCTCTCCGGCTTCTCCCGCAGCCGCACCACCGTCAGCTCGATCTCGCTGGTCTGCGGCTTGCCCGAAAGCAGGTCGCGGGCCTCCGCGGCGAGGAACTTGCGGGCCCGGGCGTACGCCTGGTCGCGTTCCCCGGCCGCGGCGGCCCGCAGGTAGTTCTCCACGAACGGCACCGGCTCGCTGCTGTCCGCCGGCTCGGGCGGCCGGGCCGGGCTGCCGTTGAGCACCCCGGACTCGGCGGCCGGCGCCGAGCCGTCCACCTGCACGTCGGTCTCGTCCGGGATGCCGCATCCGGCGAGCGCGGCCGGCAGCAGCGCGCCGGTCAGGAGCAGGGCCAGGACGCGGCGCCTCACGGCCGTGCCTCCGCGTGGTCGCCGCCGGCGGGCGGTCCGGCGGTCAGCGCGGCGACGCCGCCGCCGGGCCCGATGGCGGGCAGCTCGCCGTCGCGGGGGCCGCCGAACGGCACCGTGGCGTCGGCCGGCACCAGCCGCAGCGGGCTGGTGGTGAGCCGGTCCCCGGCGCGGGCCGGCAGGGTGAGCCGGAACTGGGCGCCCTGCCCGGGGGCGCCCCACGCCTCCAGCCAGCCGCCGTGCAGGCGGGCGTCCTCCAGGCTGATCGACAGGCCCAGCCCGGTGCCGCCGGTCTGCCGGGCGCGCGACGGGTCGGCCCGCCAGAAGCGGTTGAACACCAGCTTCTCCTCCCCCGGCTTGAGGCCGACCCCGTGGTCCCGCACGGTGATCGCCACCGCGCTCTGGTCCTGGCCCAGGGTGATCCGTACCGGCTTGGCCTCGCCGTGCTCGACCGCGTTGCCGACCAGGTTGCGCAGCACCCGCTCGACGCGGCGCGGGTCGACCTCGGCGATCACCGGAGTGTCCGGCAGGTCCAGCTCGATGGTCACCCCGACCCGCTCGGCCAGCCCGGCCAGCCGCTCGGTGACCCGGTGCACCACCGGCACCAGGTCGGTCGGCTCGCTGTCCAGCACCGCGAAGCCGGCGTCGAACCGGCTGATCTCCAGCAGGTCGGTGAGCAGTTCCTCGAACCGGTCCAGCTCGGCCTGGAGCAGCTCCGCGCTGCGGGCCACCGCCGGGTCGAACTCGTCGCGCTCGGCGAAGATCAGGTCGGCGGCCATCCGGACCGTGGTCAGCGGCGTCCGCAGTTCGTGCGAGACGTCGGAGGTGAACCGGCGTTGCAGCCGGGACATCTCCTCCAGCCGGAGGATCTGCCGTTGCAGGTTCGTCGCCATCTGGTTGAACGAGGCCGCCAGCAGCGCCAGGTCGTCCTCGCCGGAGACCACCATGCGCTGGTCCAGCAGGCCGGCGGAGAGCCGCTGCGCGGTGCGCGCGGCCACCCGTACCGGCGTCACCACCAGGCGGGTGACAAGGGCGGCCAGCAGGCCGAGCAGCAGCACCAGCGCCACGCCGGTGGCGACCACCGTGGCCCGGGCGTCGGCCGCCGTCGCGTCCTGCCGGGCCAGCGGTACGAGGTAGTAGAGCTCGACCTGCCCGAACTTGGTCGGCACCGGGGAGCCGTAGACCAGGTATTTCGTCCGCTCGCCGCCGAGCGAGCCGGTACGGATCTGGTGCGCGACCTTGCCCGAGGCGACAGTGGCCCGCAGCTCGTCGCCGATCACCGTGTCCACCGGCACGTCGGGCGTGGTCCGCGGCTCGATGAACTCGGCGAAGTTGTCGGCGGTGATCGCCACCACCACGCCGCTGGTCTGGGTGGGGTCGCCGCCGGCCAGGTAGTTGACGGTGCCGTCGATGGTGTTCTGGAGCTGCGCCTCCTGCGGCTGGCTGTAGAGGTTGAACTGCTTGGCCGCGTACTCGCTGCCGTTGCTCAACCGCAGCCGCACGTCGGTCTCGGCGTTCTCCAGCAGGATGCTGGTGATCTTGTCGGCGATCAGATAGGCGAAACCGCCCACCAGCAGACTCGACGCCACCAGCGTGATGGTGACCACGCGGACCTGGAGCGACCGCCGCCACGCCTGGTGCACGGCTGCCACCAGCCGGGCGACGCGGCCGGTCAGGGCGAGCCAGAGCGCCCGCACGGCGGAGAGCCGGCGGGGCTCGGGGGTCGGCGACTCGGGCGACGTCAGCACAGTGCTGACCAGGCTATCCGGTACCCGCCTTGTAGCCCACGCCCCGCACGGTCAGGATGATTTCGGGTCGCTCCGGATCCGGCTCGATCTTGGCGCGTAGCCGCTGCACGTGCACGTTGACCAGGCGGGTGTCCGCCGCGTGGCGGTAGCCCCAGACCTGCTCCAGCAGCACCTCGCGGGTGAAGACCTGACGCGGCTTGCGGGCGAGCGCGACCAGCAGGTCGAACTCCAGCGGCGTCAGCTTCACCTCCTCGCCGTCGCGGCTGACCGTGTGGGCCGGCACGTCGATGGTGATCTGGTTGCCGGGCGGGCCGATGGTCAGCATCTCCGGCGCCACGTCCTCGCCCCGGCGCAGCCGGGCCCGCATCCGGGCCACCAGCTCCTTGGGCTTGAACGGCTTCACCACGTAGTCGTCGGCGCCGGACTCCAGCCCGAGCACCACGTCGACGGTGTCGCTCTTGGCGGTCAGCATCACGATCGGCACGCCGGACTCGCCCCGGATGGCGCGGGCCACGTCGATGCCGCTCATGCCCGGCAGCATCAGGTCGAGCAGGACGATGTCGGGACGGCTGTCGCGGAAGGCGGCCAACGCCCGTTCGCCGTCCGCGACGAAGGACGGCACGAAGCCCTCGCTGCGCAGCACGATGCCGAGCATCTCGGCGAGGGCGGGGTCGTCGTCGACCACGAGTACCCGGGCTCTCATGGGGTTTATCGTTCCATCCCCGTTCGTCTGGAGTGTTCGGCGTCTCCACGGCACCGTAGCGCCGGGCGGCCCCGCGCACCACAGCAAGTCGGCGTGGCCGCCCAGCGTGGCGCGCCGGAGCGGACGGGTCCACCGGATGCGGACCCGCCGTGCAACCATGATCCCCCGGGCGTCGCCCCGCCCGCCACCTCCGCTCGCCCCGCCCAGGAGTACGCGTGCCCGACGCCGGCCCGACCGCGGTGCTGCCGCGCCGTCCGCTGACCGTCGGCGAGCTGCTCGACGCGGCAGTGCTGCTGCTGCGCGACCAGGCCCGGGTGCTCGTGCCGCTCGCCCTGCTGCTGGCCCTCGCCGAACAGGCGGTGCTCCACCCGCTGCGCATGCTCGCCGGGGCCGAACCGCCGTACTGGTGGCCGGCCGAGTTCGGCGACGCCCTCCCGGAGTACTGGCTGCTGCTGGCGGCCGGCGCGGGCACCGAGGCGGCGATCGTCGCGCTGCTCGCCGCCCCGGCGGCACGCGGCGCCGGCGCGGCGCTGCTGGGGCGCCGTCCGCGGCCGTCCGAGCTGCTGCGCGGCGCCCGGCTCGGCGTGGCGCTGCCGGCCGCCGTCCTGGTCGGGCTGACCGTCGCCGTGGCCGGCCTGACCGGGCCGGGCTGGTTCCCGGCGTACGCGCTGCTCGGCCTGGTGGTGCCGGTGCTGGTGCTGGACGGGGTACCGGCGCACCTGGCGCCCTGGCGGGCGGTACGCCTGGCCGGCCGGGTCAGCGCCCGGGGCGCCGCGATCCGGCTGCTGGGCTACCTCGGCTGGTGGCTGATCCGGCTCGGCATCGGGCTGGGCGTCTACCAGGGTCTCGGCATGCTGGGCCTGTTCGACGTGTCGGCCTGGGCGCTGCCGCTGACGATCGCCGCCTTCACCGCTGTCAACGCGCTCGCGTACCCGGCGCTCGCCTGCCTGGACGCGGTGCTGCACCTGGAGACCCGGGTCCGCACCGAGGGGCTGGACATCCGGCTCTCCCGCGCGCTGGCCGGCGTGCCCGAGCCCGCCCTGCTGGCGGCGCACCGGTGAGCCGGTGGTGGACCGAGACGGTGGCGGCCCTCGGTGACGTGGTGCCGCTGCCGCTGGCCGCGCTGATCCTGCTGGCGGTCGCGCTGCTGGTGGCGCTGGGCTGGTACTTCTTCCCGGCCTGGGTGCCCCGCCGGTTGCCCCGGTTCACGCTGCCCCGGCTGCGGCGCCCTCGCCTGCCCCGGCTGCGGCTGCCCCGGTTCCGGCGGCCCCGCCGGCGTGCCCGCCGAGCCCGCACCGACCCGCCGGCCGTGCGCCTGCCCGCGCCCCGGCTGCCGGAACCGGCGGCGGCCGGACCCGGGCTGGCCGACCGGCTGGCGGCTGAGGGCCGGTACGCCGAGGCGGTCCGGGAACGGCTGCGCGAGATGGTCCGGCTCCTGGTCGTCCGGCAGGTGGTGGAACCCCGCCCCGGGCTCACCGTCGTGGAGCTGACCGAGGCGGCGGCCCGCACCCGGCCGCGGGTCCGGCCGACGCTGCACGCGGCCGGGGCGATCTTCTCCGACCTCTGGTACGCCCAGCGTCCCGCCACCGCCGCGCACGACCGGCGGATGCGGGAACTCGCCACCGACCTGAGTCGCGAGCTGACCGGCGAGGAGCCGCGGTGACCGCCACTGTCGTACCGGAGACCACGACGACGGCGACCACCGCGGCGCCGCGCCGGCGGTCGTACCGGTTGCTCGTCCCGCTCGGGCTCGCCGTGCTGCTGATCGTGACCACGCTCGTGCTGCGCGCGGCCGACCGGCCCGACGCCGACGAGCCGGGCTTCCTGTCCCCGGTCGCCACCGACGACGACGGCGCCAGCAGGCTCGCGGAGGCGCTGCGGACGCAGGGCGTGCCGGTACGCCGGGAGACGGACCTGACGGCGGCGCTGCGTACCGCCGGGGCCGAGCCGAGCACGCTGTTCGTGCCCGCGCCCGCTCTGGTGCACCCGGACCGGCTCGACGAGCTGACCGCCCTGCCGCCGGGTAGCCGGCTGGTGCTTGTCGAGCCGTCCCGGCGGGTGCTCGTCGAACTGGACATCCCGGTCGAGCCGGCCGGCGGGCGCTGGGCCGCCCGGGCGGTGCCGCCGGATGCCGACGGCACGCCGTGCCGGCTGCCCGAGGCGGTACGGGCCGGCACCGCCGCGATCGACCTGCAGCGCTACGACGGGCCGGCCGAGGTCGACCACTGCTACGGCGGGGCGCTGCTGCGCGTCCCCGGCCGGGTCGAGGTGGTGCTGGCCGGAGCGAGCGACCCGTTCCGCAACGACCGGATCGGCGAGTGGGGCAACGAGACCCTCGCCACCGGCCTGCTCGGCGGCGGGCGTCCGCTGGTCTGGCTCGACCTGCCCGAGCCGGTGCCGGCCCCGACCGGCCCGAGCTGGTCCCCGGATCCGGTCACCGACCAGCCCGCACCGGCCGGCAGCGGCCGGTCGGAGCGGCCCGATCCGCCCGACCGCGCCGACCCGCCACGGGAGAACCCGCTCTGGGGTGCCTTCCCGCTCTGGTTCTGGGCCCTCCTGGTGCAGCTCGCCCTGGCCGGCCTGCTCGTGGTGCTGTGGCGGGCCCGCCGGCTCGGGCCGCCGGTGTCGGAGCCGCTGCCGGTCACCGTCCGGTCCGCCGAGACGGTACGCGGCCGGGCGCGGCTCTACCGCCGGGCGGGCGCCCGGGACACCGTGGCCGCGACGCTGCGCGCCGCCGCCCTGGACCGGCTCGTGACCCGGCTCAACCTGCCCCCGGACACGCCCGACGACGAGGTGGCCGCCCGGGTCGCCGAGCGCGTCGGCGCCGACCCGGAACGGATGGCCGACCTTCTCTACGGCCCCGCCCCGGAGCAGGACCGCGAGCTGCTGGAGCTGGCCCGCGACCTGGACGCCCTGACCCGTACCCTGGCCCCGCATCCGAGCGAAGGAGACACCCGGTGACCGGACCCGTCACGACCACCGCACCGTCCGGCGCCCGCGCCGCCCTGCACCGGCTGCGTGCCGAGGTGGCGAAGGCCGTCGTCGGGCAGGACGCCGTGGTCACCGGCCTGGTGATCGCGTTGCTCTGCCGGGGGCACGTGCTGCTGGAGGGCGTACCGGGGGTGGCCAAGACGCTGCTGGTCCGGACGCTGGCCGCCGCGCTCGACCTGGACGCCAAGCGGGTGCAGTTCACCCCCGACCTGATGCCCGGCGACGTCACCGGCTCGCTGATCTTCGACCAGCGCACCGCCGCGTTCACGTTCCGGGAGGGGCCGGTCTTCACCAACCTGCTGCTCGCCGACGAGATCAACCGGACCCCGCCGAAGACGCAGTCGGCGCTGCTGGAGGTGATGGAGGAGCGGCAGGTGTCCGTCGAGGGCGAGCGCCGTCCGCTGCCGGACCCGTTCATCGTCGTGGCCACCCAGAACCCGATCGAGTACGAGGGCACCTACCCGCTGCCCGAGGCGCAGCTCGACCGTTTCCTGCTCAAGCTGACCGTGCCGCTGCCGGAGCGCGAGGAGGAGCTGGGCGTGCTGCGCGCGCACCACGCCGGTTTCGACCCGCGCGACCTGCGTGCCGCCGGCGTACGCCCGGTGGCGGGCCCCGCGGACCTGGCCGCCGCCCGGGCGGAGGTGCGGGGGGTGCACGTGGCCGAGCCGGTGCTCGGCTACATCGTGGACCTGTGCCGGGGCACCCGGGCCGCCCCGGCGCTGGAGCTGGGCGCGTCCCCGCGGGGTGCCACCGCGCTGCTGAACGCCGCCAAGGCCTGGTCCTGGCTGGCCGGCCGCGACCACGTCACCCCGGACGACGTCAAGGCGGTCGCCCGCCCGACGCTGCGGCACCGGCTGCGCCCGCGCCCGGAGGTGGAGCTGGAGGGCGTCACGGTGGACGCCGTGCTGGACTCGGTGCTGGCCACCGTGCCGACGCCGCGATGACCTGGCGGGCGGGTCTGCTGCTCGGCGTGGGCGCGCTGACCCTGCCGGCCTGGCCGGCGCCGTTCCTCGGCGTCGCCGTACTGACCGCGGCGGTGCTGCTGCTGGTGCTGCTCGACCGGGCGATGGCGGTGCCGCCGGACGCGCTCACGGTGACCCGCTCCGGGGAGCGGACGGTCCGCCTCGGCGGCACCGCGACTGTCACGCTGCACCTGGCCAACCCGACCGACCGCACGCTCTACGCCCAGGTACGCGACGCCTGGGTGCCGTCGGCCGGGGCGCGCCCGGACGTGCCACCGGACCGCCTGCTCGCCGTGCCGCCCGGTGGCACCGCCACGCTGCCGGTCCGGCTCACCCCGACCCGGCGCGGCGACCGCCCGGCGGTGGCGTTGACCGTACGGTCGCTCGGGCCGATGCGTCTGGGCGCGAGGCAGCGCGCCGAGCAGCCCGCGACGCCGCAGTGGACGTTGCGGGTGCTGCCCCGCTTCGACTCCCGCCGGCACCTGCCGGAGAAGCTGTCCCGGCTGCGGGTCATCGACGGCGTGCAGGTGACCCGGGGGCGCGGCCACGGCACCGAGTTCGACACGTTGCGCGAGTACGCGGTGGGCGACGACGTCCGTTCGATCGACTGGCGGGGCAGCGCCCGCCGCGCCGACGTGCTGGTGCGTACCTGGCGCCCGGAGCGGGACCGGCGCCTGGTGTGCGTCCTGGACACCGGCCGCACGTCGGCGGTGCGCCTCGGTGACGAGCCCCGGCTGGACACCGCCATCGACGCGGCGCTGCTGCTCACCGCGCTGGCGGCCCGGGCCGGTGACCGGGTGGACATGCTGGCGGCGGACACCGAGATCCGGGCCCGGGTGACCGGCAGCGGCCGTGCGGCTCTGCTCGCCCGGCTGGTCGACGCGGTGGCGCCGTTGCAGCCCGCGCTGGTCGAGACCGACTTCGAGCTGATCGCCGCCGAGGTGCTGCGCCGGGAGCGGCAGCGCAGCCTGGTGGTGCTGTTCACCGCGCTGGAGGCGGGCGCGATCGGCGACGGGCTGCTGCCGGTGCTGCCCCGGCTGGCCACCCGGCACCGGGTGGTGCTCGCCGCGGCCGGCGACCCGGTGCTGACCGGGCTCGCCACTGCCACTCCGACCGGCCCGGACGACCCGTACGCGGCCGCGTCGGCGTGGCGGGCGCTGGCCGAACGGGACCGGGTACGCGCCGCCCTGTCGCGGTACGGCGTGACGGTGGTGGACGTGCCGGGGCACCGGCTCGCGCCGGCCGTCGCCGACACCTATCTGCGGCTCAAGTCCCTCGGCCGGCTCTGACCGCGCGCCGGCCGAGTACCAGCGCGTACGCCAGGAAGGCCAGCCACACCGTGGCGCCCGCTGCCACCCGCAGCGGGATCGGCACCGGCGCCGGGGTCACGAACGCCTCGATCACCGCGGAGACGGCGAAGACGCCGACCAGACCGGCCGCGACCACGGCGGCGAGCCGTCCCGCCTCGGCGAGAGCCCGGCCGCGTCCGAGGTGCGCGGGCGGGGCGATCCAGGCCCAGGCGGTCCGCAGGCCGACCCCGGCGGCGACGAAGATGCCGGTCAGCTCCAGCAGCCCGTGCGGGGTGATCATGCCGAAGAAGACGTCGGCCCGCCCGTAGGCGATCATCACGCCGCCGACCACGCCGATGTTCAGCGCGTTCTGCCACAGCAGCCAGAACACCGGCACCACGAGCACACCGGCGGCCAGGCACTGGGCGGCCAGCCAGGCGTTGTGCGTCCACAGGCGGAACGCGAACGTGGGCGCGGAGAACTCGGAGTAGTAGCCGGCGAAACCGGAGTCCACCAGTTGCCGGGCCTCCTCGTCGCCGACGAACGCGGCGGCGGTGTCGGGGTTGCCGGCGACGAACCAGATGAGGAAGGCGCTCAGCGCGCTGAACGCGGTGGCCACGCCGCACCACCACGGCCACGCCCGGTAGAGCGCGGCGGGCAGGTCGGCGGCCAGGAACCGGCCCACCGCCGCCCAGGACGGCCGGGGCCGGCCGGTGACCCGGGCGCGGGCCGCGAGGACCAGGTGGGACAGCCGGTTCACCAGCGCCGGTTCGGGTGCCCGGGCGCGCAGCGCGGAGAGGTGCGTGGCGCTTCGCTGGTAGAGCGCCACCAGCTCGTCGACCTCTGCCGCGTCGAGCCGACGCCGCCCGGTCAGGTGTTCCAGCCGCCGCCATTCGGCGCCGTGCTCGGCCACGTACGCGTCGAGATCCACTCACCCTCCCCCGTTCGGCGTCCATGGTGTTCACTGTCGGGGTGCGCGCGCAACCTCCTCCACCGCTCCGTTGGGGCGACGCCGGTCTGGTCAGCGGCGAGGCGGTGGAGCTGGACGTCCGGGTGGCCCGGCTGGGCTCCCGTGTGCTCGCCCTGCTGATCGACGCCGTGATCCAGGTCGCGCTGTTCCTGGTGCTCGGCGCGGTGCTGGCGATGGCGGCGCTCGCCCTGCTCGGTGACTCCCTCGACCTGGCGCTGGCCGGCGCGCTCCAGGTCGTGCTGATGGTGCTGGTCCTGCTCGGTTATCCGGTGACGATGGAACGCTTCGCCGGTGGCCGGACGGTCGGCAAGCTGGCAGTGGGGCTGCGGGTGGTACGCGCCGACGGCGGCCCGGTGGGTGTGGGCCAGTCACTGACCCGGGCCCTCGTGGGCGTCGCGGTGGAGTGGCCCGGGCTGGTGCTGCCGCTGCTGAGCTGGGTCGCGAGCGTCACGGTGATGCTCACCGACCCGCGCGGTCGCCGGCTGGGTGACCTGGTCGCCGGCACACTCGTGGTGCACAGCCGCGGTGCCACGCTGTGGCGGCCGCTGCCACCGGCCCCGCCGCCGCTGCTGGCCTGGGCGGCCACGCTCGACCTGACCCGGTTCGACGACGGGCTGGCGCTGGCCGTCCGGCAGTACCTGGACCGGCTCCCCCAGCTGGCCGAGCCGGACCGTTTCCGGCTGGGCCGGGCGTTGTGGGCGGAGGTCGCCGCGGTCACCTCGCCGCCTCCGCCGTGGGCCGCGCCGGACTGGGTCTACCTGTCCGCCGTCCTGGCCGAGCGGGGGCGCCGGGCGGCGCTGCGGCTGGGCCGGGCCCGGGCGGTCACCGCCACGCTCTGGCCGGAGCTGGTCCCGGCGTCGGCCGCCGTACCGGCCGCTCTGCGTCCCGCCGCGCCGGTCACCGGCCGGTTGCGGTCCGCCGTACCGGACGTCGGCCCCGATCCGGTACGCCGCTGAGCCGGGCTCAGGCGAACAGCGCCCGCCCCCACCAGTCGGCCGCGTCGCGTACGCCGGGCGGGCAGGCGAACAGGCCGCTGGACACGTGCCGCAGGTATTCGTTCATCGCGTCGTTGCGCGCCAGCCGGGTCTGGATCGGCACGAACTGCCGGCGCGGATCCCGCTGGTAGGCGATGAAGAACAGACCGGCGTCGAGCCGGCCCAGCCCGTCCGAGCCGTCCACGAAGTTGTAGCCGCGGCGCAGCAGCCGGGCGCCGCCGTTCGCGTCCGGGTGGGCAAGCCGTACGTGCGCGGTGTCGGCGATGAGCGGCACGCCGTCGTCGCCCTTCGCGGCGAAGTCCGGCTCGTCGAACTCGTCCCGGCGGCCCAGCGGCGCGCCACTGCCCTTGGTCCGGCCGACGATCATCTCCTGCTCGGCCAGCGGGCTGCGGTCCCACGTCTCGATCAGCATCCGGATCTTCCGGGTGACCAGGTAGGAGCCGCCGGTCATCCAGTCCGGACCGTCGCCGGGCTGCACCCAGAGCTGGTCGCGGAGCAGGCCGGCGTCCTCGGCCTTGAGGTTGGCGGTGCCGTCCTTGAAGCCGAACAGGTTGCGCGGGGTGGCCTGGTCCCGGGACGTCGACGAGGTACGCCCGAAGCCGAGCTGCGACCAGCGGACGCTCACCACGCCCATGCCGATCCGGGCCAGGTTGCGGATGGCGTGCACCGCCACCTGCGGGTCGTTGGCGCAGGCCTGGACGCAGAGGTCGCCGCCGGACAGCTCCGGCTTGAGCGCGTCCCCGGCGAAGTGCGGCAGGTCGGCGAGGGCGGCCGGGCGGCGCGCGGCGAGGCCGAAACGGTCCCGGCCCTGCGCGTCCCGGAACAGTGTCGGCCCGAAGCCGACGGTGAGGGTGAGCTGCGACGGAGGCAGTCCGAGCGCCTCGCCGGTGTCGTCCGGCGGGGCCTCGGGCATGCCGCCGACCGCGCCGATCACCCCGGCGTCCTTGCCGGCGGTCATCCGGGCCGCGGCGGCGGTCCACTCCTGGAGCATGGCGACGAGCCGGTCCCGATCCTTCGTGACCACGTCGAACGCGACGAAGTGCAGCCGGTCCTGGGCCGGGGTGGTGATGCCGGCCTGGTGCTCGCCGAGGAACGGCACCGACCCGGCGGCGGATCCGGTGGCTGATGCCTCGTTCCCGCCGGCGAGCAGCGCGCCCGCGCCGCCCGCCACCCCGGCGACGCCCGCCACGCCGACGCCGGCCAGGGTCATCGCCCGGCGCCGGGACAGGCCGCGGCCGGTCCGCTCGCGGTTCGGCTCGCTCGTCGCGTCACCGCCGGCCGGGCCGGTCATCGCGCGACTGCCGCCGCGACCTTGCTGACCGGCTCGGCCAGCGCGTTCACCGCGTCCGACAGCTCCTTCAGCTCGTCCTTGCCGAGCTGGGTGTGCAGCTTCCAGCCGTCGCCGGCGCGGTGCTTGCCGAGCGTGGCCTCCACGTTCGCGAACTCGCTGTCGAGCTGCTTCACCAGGTCGGGCGCGCGCTGCTCCAGCGCCGGGCGCAGCGCGGCGATGGCCGCCTTCGAGCCCTCCAGGTTGGCGTTGAAGTCCCACAGGTCGGTGTGCGAGTAGCGCTCCTCCTCGCCGGTGATCTTGCCGCTGGCGACCTCGTCGAGCAGCGCCTTGGCGCCGTTGGCGAGCTGGAGCGGGGTGAGCTTCTCGGCGTCCGCCTTGGCGACGATCGCCTTGACGTCGACCAGGAGCCGGTCGGCGATCGGGCCGTCGGAGCTGACGTCCCCGGTGGTCCAGAGGTCCTTCTCGATCCGGTGGAAGCCGGTGAACTCCATGCCCTCCTCGACCACCTCCTCGCGACCGTCGATCTTCGGGTCGAGGTCGCCGAAGCTCTCCGCGACCGGCTCGATCCGCTCCCAGTAGGTGCGGGCCACCGGGTACAGCGCCTTGGCCTTCGCCACGTCGTTCGCCTTGACCGCGGCCACGAACTCCTCGGTCTTGGTCAGCAGCGCGGCGGTCTGGCTGCGCACGTACCGCTGGTAGCTCTCGGTGGCCTGGGTCAGCGCGGCGTCGGGGGCGACAGTGGCGGCGGTGCCGGAGACCTTCAGCGCGCCCCGGATGCCCCGGCCGCTCATCCCCGGCTTGCAGGCCGTCTCGTACGTGCCGGCGGTCAGCTCGACGCGCAGCTCACGGCTGAGCCCGGGGGCGATGTTCTCCACCTCGCCCATGACCCGGTCCCCTGCGGCGTAGACGTAGAACTCGTTGACCTTGGAGCCGGTGTTCGTCACCTTGAAGGTCACCTGACCGGCGTCGATCTCGGTGTCGCCGACCTCGCAGACGGTGTCGGTGGCCTTGACGGCGATCGGCCCGCCGTTCGTGGCGTCGGCGTCGTCACCGCCCCCGCAGCCGGCCAGTCCGGCGACGGCGAGCAGCCCGGCGGCGGCGGGCGCGACGAGTCGAGTGGTACGCATCGTGCGGGGTCTCCTCGGAAACGGGTGGTTCAGGCGCGGGGGGACGGAACGGCGGCGACGTCGGCCGGCGCGCCGGACGTGTCGGCTGCGGGCGCGGCGGCCGGGACCGGCTCGGCGGACCGGGCGGGCGTCGCGGGCTGAGCGGGCTGAGCGGGCTTGGCCGGCTTACGCAGGAAGAGCACGAGCACCGGCACCGCGTACGCGACCCAGGCGGCCAGCTCCAACACCGTCGGCGCGGCGGTGACGTTGAACATGCCGGCGAGCAGCGCCCCGTACCAGGAGCTCGGGTCGAGCGTGTTCGAGATGTCGAAGGCCAGGTCGTTCAGGCCGGGCAGCACGCCCGCCTCCTGGAAGTCGTGCACGCCGTACTTGAGGATGCCGGCGGCGACCAGGATGAGCAGCGCGCCGGTCCAGGTGAAGAACCGGCTCAGGTTGATCCGTACCGCGCTGCGGTAGAGCAGGAAGCCGATCACGACGGCGGTGGCGATGCCGCCGGCCAGGGCGAGCAGCGAGCCGGGCCCGGTGCCGCCGGCCGCGCTCTCGGCGGCGGCGTAGAAGATGAGCGCGGTCTCCAGGCCCTCGCGGATCACGGCGAGGAACGCCATGCCGGCCACGGCCAGGGAGCCGACGGCGAGCGCGTCGGTGAGCTTGCCGCGCAGCTCACCGGCGATGGTGCGGGCGGCCCGGCGCATCCAGAAGATCATCCAGGTCACGAACACCACGGCGGCGACCGACGTGACCGCCTCGAACAGCTCGCGCGACTCGGAGGTGCGCAGCAGCGAGGTGGAGGTGTACTGGATCAGGGAGCCGAAGCCGACGGACAGCGCCACGGCCAGGCCGACACCGGCCCACACCTGCGGCAGCCGGTCCCGGCGCTGTGACTTGACCAGGAAGGCGACGAGGATGCTGACCACGAGCGTCGCTTCCAGGCCCTCGCGCAGGCCGATCAGGTACGTGGCGAACATGGAGACTCCGTAGTCAGGCTTGCCTCAGTTAACTTAGGGCAGCCATACCTTGCTCCTGTTCACAGCAAACGTCAAGCTGATCCGGGTAACGTCACCCGGCTCGACATCCGCCGGACTCCCCCCGTACGCGAGAAGGACCGGGACGGCCGCGCGGCGGCCGACCCCGGTCCCTCCGGGAGCGTGGAACTCAGTAGCGGTAGTGGTCCGACTTGAACGGGCCCTCCGGGGAGACGCCCAGGTAGGCGGCCTGCTCCTTGGTCAGCGTGGTCAGCTTCGCGCCGAGCGCGTCCAGGTGCAGCCGGGCGACCTTCTCGTCCAGGTGCTTGGGCAGCACGTAGACGCCGATCGGGTACTCGTCGGTCTTGGTGAACAGCTCGATCTGGGCGATCGTCTGGTTGGCGAACGAGTTCGACATCACGAAGCTCGGGTGGCCGGTGGCGTTGCCCAGGTTCAGCAGGCGGCCCTCGGACAGCACGATGATGGCGTGGCCGTCGTCGAAGCGCCACACGTCGACCTGCGGCTTGATGTTCTCCCGGGTCACGTCGCTGCGCTTGGCCAGACCGGCCATGTCGATCTCGTTGTCGAAGTGGCCGATGTTGCCCACGATGGCCTGGTGCTTCATCCGGGCCATGTGCTCGTTGGTGATGACGTCGAAGCAGCCGGTCGCGGTGATGAAGATGTCGGCCTGCTCCACCACGTCGTCGAGCGTGGCGACCTGGTAGCCGTCCATCGCCGCCTGGAGCGCGCAGATCGGGTCGACCTCGGTCACCACGACCCGGGCACCCTGGCCGCGCAGCGACTCGGCGCAGCCCTTGCCCACGTCGCCGTAGCCCATGACGACGGCCATCTTGCCGCCGATCAGCACGTCGGTGGCGCGGTTGATGCCGTCGATGAGCGAGTGGCGGCAGCCGTACTTGTTGTCGAACTTGCTCTTGGTCACCGAGTCGTTGACGTTGATGGCCGGGAAGAGCAGCGTGCCGGCGCGGTGCATCTCGTAGAGCCGGTGCACGCCGGTGGTGGTCTCCTCGGTGACGCCCTTGATGCCGGCGGCGATCCGGGTCCAGCGCCGGCCGTCCTCGGCCAGCGAGCGGTGCAGCAGTTCGAGGATGACCGCGTACTCCTCGGAGTCGGCGGACTCGACCGGCGGCACGACGCCGGCCTTCTCGAACTCGGCGCCCTTGTGGACGAGCAGGGTGGCGTCGCCGCCGTCGTCGAGGATCATGTTCGGACCCTGCCCGTCCGGCCAGTTGAGCACCTGCTCGGTGCACCACCAGTATTCCGGCAGCGTCTCGCCCTTCCAGGCGTAGACCGGCACGCCCGCAGGGGCCTCCGGGGTGCCCTCGGGACCGACCACGATCGCCGCGGCGGCGTGGTCCTGGGTGGAGAAGATGTTGCAGGACGCCCAGCGGACCTGCGCGCCGAGCGCGACCAGGGTCTCGATCAGGACGGCGGTCTGAACGGTCATGTGCAGCGAGCCGGTGATGCGGGCGCCGGCCAGCGGCTGGGCCTCGGCGAACTCACGCCGGATCGCCATCAGGCCGGGCATCTCGTGCTCGGCGAGCCGGATCTCCTTGCGCCCGAACGCGGCGAGCGACAGATCCGCCACCTTGTAGTCGCCCTCGGCGAGGGTGCTCGGCCGGGCCTGCGACGACGCGCCGCTGGAGGCCGCCGGGAGGGTGCTGGTCATGGAAGCTCCTGTCGAACGATGGTGGTGCGCAGCCTTCCACCTTACGCTCGCGGACCACTCGACCCGTGCCCGGTTGGCCGACCGCGCAATCGGCCGGTCGGCGGACAGCGCACGGGGCGGTCGGTCGTGAGCGGACTCTCCACTCACGGCCCGGCCGCCCCGCGCATCCCCCCGGTTTGGTTCCCCCGCACGTCACCGGACCTTCGTCGCGACAACGCTGCGTACCCATAGAGTCACACCACGCAGGGTGACCGTCAAGCCGTTTCGGGAAAGTCGGACTTGTCCGGGTCAGTGCATGCCGCAAGTGGCGACGAACGCCTCGCCCGCCCCGCTCACCGCCAGCGGGCCACCGGCCGCCGTACCCACAGCGGCCTGACCCGCGTCCAGCGTCACCGACCCCACGCCGTCGTCGACGGTCAGCTTCCCGGCCCGGCAGAGCACCACCCGCGGCCCGGGCAGCGTCAGCCGCACACCCGCCGACCCGGCGGCCACCTCGACCCGGTGCAGCGCGAAGTCCTCCACCGGCACCGGCCAGGTCAGCACGCCCGGCTCCACCTGCTCCGGCCGCAGCACCGGCCGGGTCAGCACCTCGAACCGGAGCACCCGCAGCAACTCGTCCACGTCGACCCGCTTCGCGGTGAACCCGCCGCGCAGCACGTTGTCGCTGGCCGCCATGATCTCCACGCCGGTGCCGCGCAGGTAGGCGTGCAGGTTCCCGGCCGGCATCCAGATGCCCTCGCCGGGCGCCAGCCGGACATGATGCAGCAGCAACGCCACCACCACGCCCGGGTCGGCCGGATAACCGGCCGCCAGCGCGCGGACCAGTTCGGCGTCCGCCGAGGCCGGCCCGGCCTCCGCCGCCGCCAGCACGGCCGCCACCAGCCCGGCGCGCTCCGCCTGCGGCCAGCTCAACAGCAGGCGGACCGCCTCCCGCAGCCCCGCCGGCCCGTCGCGCAACGCCGCCACCACAGGTTCCAGCGCGGGTACGCCGAACGCGGCGATCGCCTCCGCCGACTCCCCGGGGTCGCGGAAGCCGCACAGCGCGTCGAACTCGGAGAGCGCCACCAGCAGCTCCGGCTTGTGGTACGGGTCCACGTAGTTGACCCGCCCCACGTCGGCGGCGTGCCCGGCGCGGGCCTGCTCGGCGTCCGGATGCGCCTGGAGACTCAGCGGCGAGTCGGCGGCGAGCACCTTCAGCAGGAACGGCAGCCGGGTGCCGAACCGGCCGACCAGCCGCTCACCCAGCCAGTGGCCCGGCTCGGCCGCCAGCAGGTCGGTGAGGCTGACCGGCCGGCCGTCGCGCTGCACGGTGGCCGGGGCGCCCGGGTGGGCGCCCAGCCACAGCTCCGCCTCCGGCCCGTTGCTCGGCACCGGCCGCCCCTGCAACTCGGCGATCGCGGTGCGCGAGCCCCAGGCGTAGTCACGGATCCGGCCCTGCAACAACTCCATCGGTCAGCTCCCGGGCCGCCCGGCGACCTCGTCGGCCGCGTGCGTCCCACCGGTGGTCACGGCCTCCGGGACGGCGGTGTCCGCCGCCTGCCCGGTGCCGGCCTGCTCGGCGGCCGGCGAGTAGATGTCCGGCTCCAGGTAGATCACCCGGGCCGTCGGCACCTCACGCCGGATCCGCGCCTCGACGGCGTTGATGTCGCGGGCCAGGTCGTGGGCGGTCTCCCGGGCCGGCACCGCGATCTTCGCGGCCACCATCAGCTCCTCCGGGCCGAGATAGAGCGTCTTCATGTGGATGATCCGCTCGACCTCGGGACCGTTCGTCACGGCCTGCTCGATCTTGTCCAGTTCGCTCTGCTCGGCGCCCTCGCCGAGCAGCAGGCTCTTGGTCTCGATCGCCAGCGTGATCGCGATGATCACCAGCAGCACGCCGATCATCGCGGTGCCCGCGGCGTCCCACATGCCGTTGCCGGTGATCAGCGTCATGCCGACGCCGAACAGCGCGAAGACCAGACCGACCAGGGCGCCGAAGTCCTCCAGCAGCACCACAGGCAGCTCCGGCGCCTTGGCGCGACGGATGAACCGGACCCAGGTCTGCTTGCCCCGGACCAGGTTCGACTCCTTGATCGCGGTACGGAAGGAGAAGCTCTCCATCACGATCGCCGCCACGAGCACCGCCACCGGCACCCAGTGCCAGTTCTCGATCGGGTGCGGGTCGGACGCCTTGTGGTACGCCTCGTAGAGCGCGAACAGGCCACCGAGGCTGAACAGCACGATCGCCACGATGAAGGCGTAGATGTAGCGCTCCCGGCCGTACCCGAACGGGTGCTGCGGCGTGGCCTGCCGCTTGGCCCGCCGGCCGCCGAGCAGCAGCAGGCCCTGGTTGCCCGAGTCGGCCACCGAGTGGATCGACTCGGCCAGCATCGACGACGAGCCGGTGAGGGCGAACGCGATGAACTTGGTGACGGCGATACCGAGGTTCGCCGCCAGGGCGGCGACGATCGCCTTCGTGCCCCCGTTTGCGCTCATTCCCCGCCTCGCTCGATGCCCCGTGTGCTCACTGGTTGGCCAGCTCCTTCATCTCCGTGATGGCCGGTACCGCCATCGGGTCCAGCCCGTGTGCCAGGGCCAGGTAGATCGAGGCGAAGTCGGGGACCGCCACCAGCGACGCGAGCCGCTCCAGCGCGGAGCCGCCCTCGGCGGTCACCACGTCGCAGCGCACGCCGCGCCGCTCGGCGAGCGTCTGCACCGCGTCCGCGCGGCGCTCCTCGACCGCCAGCGGCTCGTCGGTGTCGTCGTCGGCGTTGAGCCCGCCGTCGCGCAGCAGCACCAGCCGCAGCCGGGTGCCGTCGGGCTCGTCGTCGCCCGGGTCGGCGAAGATGTCCCGCTCGCCCTCGGCCAGGCCGCCGAACACCCCGTCGAGCAGGCCGACGCGGCCCCGGCCCGCCTCGCCCAGCGCGCCGGCGACCACCGGGTAGCGGGCGTTCGCGGACAGCGTGTCACCGAACCGCCGGGCGGCCACGGTGGCCAGCGGGGACGAACCCCACACGATCGGGATCGAACCGGACAGGCCCAGCGCCAGCGACTTCGCCGGGTTGACGAAGGACTCGGCGGTCGGCCGGCATCGATCGGCGTCGGCGTCCAGCCGGGCCGCCGTCTCGGCCAGATCCGCCTCGTTGACCTTCACGAGCCCGAGGGTACGGGCGGCCAGCAGAACCGGCACGGTGAGCGCCCAGAGGCTGGCCCGGGCCGGCGCGCGCCGCGGCACCGGGATGAACGGCGCCCGCGCCCGCTCCGCCACGGACTGGAGCTGCGAGTCGGGCGCGCCGACAGCGACCAGCCGGGCGCCGCGCCGGTGCGCCGCCTCGGCCGCGCCCAGCGCCTCCGGGCTGCGACCGGACGCGCTCACCGCGATGACCACGTCCGCCGCGCCCACCCAGCCCGGCACGCCGGCGCTGCGGTGCGGGATGACCGGCACCGGGCAGCGCGGCCCGGCGACGGTGGCCAGCACGTCGCCGGTACGCCCGGCGGTGCCGATGCCGGCGATGACCACCGCGCGGGGTCGTCCGTCGTCGGCGAGCACTGTCAGATTCGCCTCGGCGGCCAGCGCCGCCGACTCGCGCACCTGCGCGCCGGCGGACGCGGTGAACCGGAGCATGCCGCCCGGATCCCGCTCGGAGAGCTGCGCCGCGTCGTCCAGCAGGGCCTCGTCCGCGTGCCGGTGGCCGCTGACCCCGGCCGTACCCTCCATCACCGCGGCGACCCGCCCCGCGCGTCGTCGGCGGCGGGTCCACCACGCGCCTCGTCCAGCAGGAGCACCGGGACGTCGTCCCGGACCTCGAAGATGCGACCGCACTCGGTGCAGGTGAGCGTCTGCGCCTGCGCGTCGTAGTCGAGCGGGGCGTGGTGCGTGTCCGGGCAGGCGAGGATGTCGAGCAACTGCGGGTCCAGGGCCACGGCGCGGCTCCTTCCACGTATGCGGTCTCACCGGTCGGCGGTGCCGATCGGCGCACGCGATCTTATCGGCCGAGCGGCCCCGGCACCGGGCCCCGTTCGGCCCCGGTGTTCCGTCCTCCGGTCGGGCAGGTGGCGGCCACCGGGTCACGGCGCGACCACCCACCGTCACGGTAACCCCGGGAGCGGGTCGGGTTCCGGCTCAGTCCGGCAAGCGGGGCAAGACGCTCGTCGCGTCCCCGGCGGGTGGGGCCGGTGGCGTCGGGGCGGACGCGGGCGCGCCGTACACGTTGCCGGCCGGGCGGGGCGGCGTCGCACCCCCGTACACCGTGGGGGCCGGTCCGGGCGTGCCGGAGCGGTAGGTGGTGGTGCTGCGCGGCAGCGGGACCGGCGGGAGGCCGGTGTCCGCGCCGCCACCGCTGCGGTCGGCGCGGTTGCGGCGCAGCAGCAGGACGATGAGGGCGGCGCCGACCAGCACCAGCCCGATACCGAACCACATGATCATGGAACCTCCGAACGACGAGTCGTCGGCCGCGGCGGTGGCCGGGGCGACGGCGGCGGCGACCGGCGACGTGTCGGCCACCTCGGCCGCCGTGGCCTCGCTCGCGCTGGGCGTCGGCGAGGGCTTACGGGACGGGGTGGGACTCGGCGTCGGCGCGCCCACCAGCCGGGCCGACCCGCCGGCCCGGCCGAGCACGTCGCCGTTCGCGGCGCTCGCCTCACCCGCCAGCTCCAGCCGGCCGCCGACAGTCCCGGCCAGGAACGACACCCGGTAACGCACGGTGACGCCCTTGCCCTTGCACAGCGGCCGGTCGACCGGCGCCACCGCGGCGGTGGCGGCGGCGCCGCCGTCCCCGGAGACCTGCACCGGCACCCATCGGCCGCCGGAGGCCACCTGCACCCGGACCTGGTCGGCCCGCAGGCCCTCCAGCCGGAGCCCGACAGCGGTACGCAACTGCACGCAGCCGTCCGACCGCTTACGCACCTCGACCGCCACCGTCCCGGGCGGACCACCGGCGGTGAAGCTCCTCGCCGCGCGCAGTCCCACCCGGTCGTCCCGGGCCGACGCCGGTGACGCCGGGACGGCGATCAGGCCACCCAGCAGCGCGCCGACCATCGCCCACCGCGCCGCGTGCCGCCCTGCCGACATCTCCACCTCACCGTTGCGTCCGGACCGGATCCGCCGGTCAGGTTACTACCGGCCCCTCCGGGCACCCGCGCATCGAGCACGCCACATGTGTGCAGCGCCACGCGTTCACCGCCCGCCCAGGTCACCGCCCGACGCGCCTGCATCGGCGAGCGCCCGCCGGCACAGCCGGTCGGCCGTACGGGTGGTCTCCGGCAGCCGGTACCGGGGCGTCAGAGCCAGTACCCGCTGCACCGCGTCGTCCAACCCCATCCGGTGCCCGACGCTCACGAAGACCGGCCGGACACCGTCCTGAGTCCGCAGTACCCGCCCGACCACCTCGCCGCCGTCGCACAGGTCGGCACTGTCACCACGCGCGGGACCGGGACCGGTCCACGAGCCGACGAGCGGCGTCTTGCCCACCCCGATCGTCGGCAGCCCGGTCACCAGACCCATGTGGCAGGCCAGCCCGAACCGGCGCGGGTGCGCCAGCCCGTGCCCGTCACAGACCAGCAGCTCGGGACGGACGGTGAGCCGGTCCAGGGCGGCGAGCAACGCCGGCATCTCACGGAACGCGAACAGCCCCGGCACGTACGGGAAGGCGGGCCGCCCCACACACACCGCCTCGTCCACCACGTCGAGGGTGGCACCGTCGAGGACCGTGACGGCCGCCGCGAGCAGGTCACCGTCCTTCGCGTACGCCACGTCCAGGCCGGCCACCGTCGCGGGCGCGGCAGGACCGGGCCCGACCAGGTCCACCCGGGACCGCAACTCCTCCTGTACGCGTCGCGCTTCCGCCACGTCGGCGGGCGGCACATAGGGCACGGGTGGGCCGTCGGTGGGGGGCATGGCGTTCCCGGTCGTTGTCAGGAGGCGATGGTGGGGTCGGCGGCGGGGTCGCCGGCCTGCTGGAGCTGCTCCTCGAACATCACGAAGGTCCGCCGCCGGACGCCCCGGATCAGCGCCTGCTCCTCGGGCGTCGGGTACCGGCGTTCCTGCTGGAGCGTGTCCTCTATCGCCCGGACGGTTCCGTAGAGCGCGAAGATCGGCCCGTCGCCCTGGAGGTAGAGGCTTCTCTCAAGCTCGGTGAGCTGCACGAATTCTTCCGGCGAGACCTCATAGATCTCGTCGCCGCCCTCGAACAGCACCTTGTCGATGAGGTTGTTGGCCTCGCGCCAGCCCCCAGTGTCCTTGGACAGTCTCCAGCCGGCCACGCCCCCGTCTGCGGTCTCGACCAACTTCAGGGGAGAGTCGTAGTAGTTGAAGAACTTGGGCAGCGTCAAGCCCACCGCCGGCCTCACTGCGTCGGCACCTCCCCGATGCTCTCCTGCGCCTTGCTCCCGTAGGTGCTTTGCGCTCGCCGGAGGAGTCCGTCACGGATGGCGCGTTCTGTCTGTGTCAACGGCCTGCCTTCGCTCTCGGACAGCGCTTCTAGGTCGCGTCGGATTTCGTACAGCGCATGCTCCCATTCCGCGGCCTCCTCGATCCCAGCGAGCTGCAGTCGAAGTTCTGCCATATGGCCGTTCGACATCCGAAGGTTGAGTAAGAGGTCCCGGTAGCCGCTGTCCTGTGGATCGAGGAACCGGTCCTTGATGTGAAGGATCACCACATCCGGGTCGACTGCCAGCCGTCCGAGTGCCTGGTAGACAGCATCGAGCGTGTCGAATTGCACTCTGGCGCCCGCCAAGTCCTTGAGCTTTGACGCGTCGTTCTCATACTCGATCAGCTTGTCCAGAACGCGGTCCCGATTCTTGGGTTCCTTCCTCCAATCTGGGCTGCCTTGGTCGCCAGCCAGCGCAACAGCAAGCGCATTCAACTCCGGTTGGGCTGCCGCCGCGTCCGCGTACAGCCGATCGACGTAAGCGAGGCGATACACCTCATCATCTCGTCGGGCTCTGTCGAATCCGAGCTGCAACCGCCGTTGGCCGCGCCTCGCAACTCGCTCGCCGAGTTCCCGCTGCTCTTCGCTGATAGGCGTCGGCTGGGGCTTCAGTGGCTTCGGAGCGATGACCGCATCGACCCCGCGGACCGCGATGTCGTCGATGACTTCGCCGAGTACGTCGATGGCCTGCTGGTGGCTGGCCAGGTGATGCAGGGTCAGCGGCCGGGCGGTGAGCGAGTTGGCGAGTTCCGGGGTCGACAGGATCATCCGGACCAGGTCCGGCCGCTCCGCGAGCTGCCGTACCAGCGTCTCGGCCAGCAGCTCCTCGCGTCGCGGCGGCGCCTCCCAGCTCTGGTCGAGCATCCGCTGCACGCGCGGGTCGGCGAACAGCCGGGTGAGGTCGGCCGCACCGCTCTCGTCCAGCCCCGGTACGAGCCGCCGCAACGTCGGCACGTCGGCGTGCTGCGCCAACTCGACGGGCGTCACCCCGGCGGCGAAGGCGGCGTCGAAATTCCCGCTCTCCGCCAGTGCGTCGCGCACGTAGAGCCCGGCGGCGATCCGGTCGGCGTGTGCCTGCCGGTGCTCCTCGCGTACCCGGTCGGGTTCCGGCTCGACGGGCGGCGCGCTGCCCGGCATCGGTCCGTCGGCGCGGTGGTGGATGGTCGTGGACTCGCCGAGCAGGTGGACGTGGTTGAAGTCCGGGACGGGTCCGTCGACGATCGGCGGCGGGGCCGGTGGCCGTGGCGGCGCCGGGCTGGGCAGCGGCTCGGGCAGGACGTTGTAGGTGCCGGGTGGGCGGCCGGCGAGCGGCATCGGCCGGCCGTCGGGGCCGAGCACCAGAGCGTCGACGCCGACCACGTTGCCGCGGGCCGGACGGCCGCTGTGGTGGTAGATCGGCCGGTCCGCCACCTCGCCCGTCTGCGGGTCGAGGAAGAGGATCGTGCCGTTCTGGTTCAACGCCACCCACGCGTGCGATCCGCCGCCCTCGAAGGTGGTGATGAGGAACGCGTAACTGCCGTGGCCGCCCGACGCGAGCTGCGCGTACAGATCCCGGTAACCGCCGTCCACCAACAGCTGCCGCTCCCGGCCGGTGACACCGGGCCGGTCCGGTGGGCAGAGATTCTGGAACCGGCCGCCGGTCGTCTGCTCGACGCGAAGCGGCCCGTCCGCCTCCCCGCCCACCGGCCGGTTCACGTCGCCGTTCAGGTAGCCGTCGAACGTACGCGGCGCCGCGACGCGCGGCCGTCCGTGAACCCAGGTCTCGAACAGCGACAGCGTGCAGTCGAGGCAGTTGATCCCCCGGGTCGCGTCGGCCGCCGGTCCGCCGTCGTTCGCGAGGCGGAACCATCTGCCGCGCCGGGGATCGGCGGTACGGGTCACGCTGCCGTCAGGGTTGCGGGGCATCTGCCGTTCGAGGTCGGTCTGGTGCAGCGCCAAGGGAGGCCGGAGTCCTCCCCGGCGGCCGTAGGGCCGGGATCTGTCGATCGGCTCGGGGTGCCCGTGACCGGTGAGCGCCGAGTGGTCGGCCGTCTCCACCGCGCCGACGGCCAGGTCCGCCACGTCGTCGTTGATCCGGTAGAAGTCGAGGTCGTCCTCGACCATCACCTCCTGCGGAACGAGCCTGCCGGCCAGGACGTGCCGCGCCTCCTCGCGCAGGTCGGCCGCCTCCAGGGCGGCCTCGTGCGACTCCCGGTGCCATCGTTGCGCCGCCAAGGTCCGGCCGGCGCGTCGCAGCTCCACGGCCTGCGCGGCCCAGTCACTGGCCCGTTCCTCGTGGTACGTGGCGCGCTCGTGCAGCCAGTCGGCTCGGGTATCCCGTCGACGGTCCTCGAACCACCGCCGCTGGGACTGCAGGTGACCGTGGTAGCGGCGCCTGTCGAACGACTCCCTGTCGGCTACCAGCCGTGCGGCGCGCTCCCGGATCATTCGCAGGTCGGGAGGCGGCGGGTCGAGCCGGCTGGGGTCGGGGCCTGGGGCGTCCGCGGACGGCCGGGGCGGCGCCAGGGACTCCAGCAGGGGAAAGCGGGGGTTCGGAATCGGGCGCGGGTCCGGGCCGGGCAGGCCCGGGAGCGGTGCCGAATGCGGCTGCGGTGGCGGCGTGGACACCGGCGCCGAAGGTCCGAGGCCGGAGCCGGCCCGGTCCGACAACGGCGGTGCCGCCACATGCGGATCGTCAGTGGTGGACGGGGAGAGCGTGGCCGGTGCCGCTGCCGCCTGCACGGGGGTCGACGGTGGCGGAGCGTTGTCGATCGGCGACGTCACCGGACCCGTGCCGCTGTGGACTCCGGGCGCGGTCGACGGGGGCGTGGCGACGGGCGCGTCCGTGATCATCGAGGACAAGGTGGGGCTCGTGGCGACGGTCGGACGTGCCACGTCGTGCGGGACGACATCGCCGAGCGGTGTCGTCGTGGGGTCCGGCGCCGAATGGGGCAGGTCCACGGCGAGTGGGTGCGGACCGGCGGCGTGGGGCGTGACGTGTGCGGGTGTCGCGGGAACGGCGCCGGCGACCGTGTCGCCGCCGCCCTGGACGATCGGCTCGGCGGCCCGCTGGGCCGGGATCAGCCCGACGGGATCGGCGGCGACCGGCACGTCCAAGCCGACCGGAGACACCGTCAAACCGCTCAGCTGCCCGTCGAGGCGGCGTTGCAGCGCCGAATCCGCCTGGTTGGTGGCGGACCCGCTGGCCCCGGAGGCAGCGGCGCGCGCCAGATCCTCGAGCGACGGCCCTTGGCCGGTCGCCAGACCCGCGGCGGTCTCCGCGAGCGTCTCCCCGCCCATCTCCCGCCCGAACCGCTCGGCGATCTCCGCGAACGGCCCGTTGGCGTGCCGGCCCAGCCCGGCCAATGGCGCGACCGCGCCGCCGGCGAACCCGCCGAGAGCCGACGTGCTCACGTCGGTCAGGTCGAGGCCGTCCCGCCGGCCGGTGGAATTCTGGTACGCCTGCGTGCCGAGGCTGGTGCCCGCTTCCTGACCGGCCTCCAGCAGGCCGCCGATCGCGGCCCGCCGGGCCAGCTTGCGGGCACCGGACTTGGCTGCCTCCTTCGCGGCCCGTTCGCCCGCTTCCTTGAGGCCCTGCTTGACCGCCTTGCGGGCGAGCTGAGCCACCAGCCGCTTGAAGATCTGTTGCACCACGACCCGCGTGGCGGTGATCGCGGCGGCCGCCGCCGGTGAGGCGGCGCCCAGGGTGAGCACCGTCGCGACGGCCAGGGACAGCAACTCGATGACCAGGATGCCCAGCTCGATCCAGGCTTCGAGCTTCGCGCCCTCGATGTCGCAGCCGCAGGAGTCGACCAGGCGCGCCAGCTCGTCGGTGGCCGCGACCAGGACGTGCAGTGGCGCGTCCTCACCCTCGGCGAGCTTGTGCCACGCCGTGTCGAACGCGCCGGCGACCAGGCCGACTCCCCCGTACCCGCTCTTCACCTCACCGGCGGCGGTGATCGCGTCGTCGCGCGGACGGGTCAGGACTCCCGCCACGCCGTACCACTGGTCGGCCAGGTCCCAGACGGCGCGCTCGTCGCCCTCCGGCCATTCGACGCCGACCACCCAGTCGAGCGCCTCGTAGATCCAGCCGGGCAGGTCCCACGGGCAGAAGTCGAGCGGGTGCGGGATCGGGCTGGGCAGCATGCTCACGCGCGGGTCCTCCGGTGGTCAGCGCCGGGGCCGATGGGGGTTGTGCCCTTGCTGCGGGATCGTCCCGAGGTCACGGGCGTTACTGAGGTCCGTCTCCACAGTGGCCGTGACCGAGCGGACGACGTCCGACCCGAGCACCTCCAGTGACCGGCCGAGAAGCTCCCACGCGCGCAGCAGCGTCTCGGCGTAGCCCTGGTAGTGCTTGTCGAACGCGGCGCCGATGTCGTCGCGGCCCCAGGGCCGCTGGGCGCTCGCGGCGGCGATCGGCTCGCCCGTCTCCCGCCGGGCCGCGCTCACCGCCCGCCCCGACAGCGCCAGGTCGGCGCCGCCGCGGCGGGCCCGGTCCGGGTCCAGCCAGATCTCTCCCCCGGCCACCTCTCACTCGCCGCGGGCCAGCACGGAGTCGGCCCGGCCGAGCAGCGCGCCGAAGTCATGGGTACGCAGGAACTCGACCGACGGCGAGCCCGGCGGCAGGTAGCCGGCGACGAGTTCGCGGGTGGCGGTGGTCGCCGCGGTGGAGGCGCGCAGCACGGTTTCGGTGATCTTCCGGCTCAACGCCCGGGCGTCTCGGTCGTGGAACGCCGCCGGGCTCACCTCGACGCTGATCAGCTCGCCTCGCGCGCCGACGACCGCGGTCACCTGACCGTCGTCGGAGCGTTCGGTGACCCGCAGGTCGGCCAGCTTGGTCTGGAGTTCGTCCAGACCGGACCGCAAGCGCTGGTATTGGCCGTACACCTCGTCGAATCGCGCGCGCAGTGCACGGTTCGCATCCCGGTCCGCACTCTCGGCCACCGCCGCTCCCCTTCCGTCACCGTGGGTAGGGCCGACCATACCGGGTGCCACGAAATCCGTGGGGTCCGGTAATTTCAGGTGGTGATCGAGCGACAGCAGGCCGAGCAGATCGCCTCGGTGTGGGCCCGGCGCGACTCCGACCGCCTCGGTTTTCCCTGCACCCCGGAGGTCGAGGAGTTCGACCTGGGCTACGTGGTGAGTTCCGTCGTGTCCACCGAGGGCCGGGCGCTCCCCGGCGACCTGCCGACCACTGTGATCGACAAGGAGACCGGCGAGGTGTCCACGTGGCCGCGGGTGCCGGCCGCGGCGGTCGAGCGGATGTACCGGCAGCGGCGTCCGGCCGAACCGCGCCCGCCGCGTACCGTCGATCCGGCCGCCCAACTGCTGCGTGAGCTGACCCGCCTGCCGACGCCCGGCGCGGCGGCGCACCTCACTGTCGGCGGCCGGCAGCACGTCGCGCAGGGCGCGAAGGGCGAGATCGAGGTACGCCACCACCCGCTGGTGCAGTCCTATCTGGACGAGCTACCGGCAGGGCATCTGGTACGCGGCGGGGAGCGGCACGCCGAGATGATCGTCGTCTCCGATGCGCTCTACGAGCACGACCACCGTCGCGCCGCCGAAGGTCTGCCGCCGCTGTCCATCGAGGACGCGCGCGACCTGTTCGGCACCAGCCGGATCGAGAGCTTCCGCGTCCGCGAACCCGGCGATCCCGCGGGCGGCCCGGCCGAGTTGCGCTGCGAGTCGTGCATCAGGTTCCTCGTGCACGTCAACGTGCTGCCCTGGCCGGAACTGGCCCTCGCCGAGGAGTGGCAGTCGGAGCCCCAGACGCCTCCGGAGCCCGACCGGTTTCCCGCCGAGGTGGCGAACGCGCTCGTGATCGCCGGCTGGCGGCCGCACTTCGGCGACGAGGTGTCCGCCGCCACCTCGGTCCGCAAGGTCAGCGAGGTCCGGGGCGCGCAGCACGCCCACGCCACCTTCCCGGCTGCGCTGGCGACGCTCACGGCCTTTCCCGGGCTGGTCACCGCACGCCAAGGCCCCGGTGAAGCGGTCTGGATCTCGCGCTTCGAGGTGCGGCCACGGAAGGTGGCGCACACCGCCGACTCCCTCGCCGACTTCGCCGCCGTCCTGGGCGCCCGCCTGTTCCCGCTCGGCAGCGAACGTCAGGAGAGCATCCTCGCGGTCGACGAGCACGGCCGCGTCTTCGCCCTCGACCAGGCCGGCGAGTGGTTCCTCGGCGCCGACATCGACGCCGCCCTCACCACCCTGCTGCTCGGCCGCGCCCCCGCCCGGGTCCGCGACGACGGCACCTGGTGAGCGGGCGGGCGATCAGAGGGCCACGCCGGTCAGCACTGTGACCCGCGGCTCGGTGTAGTCGTCCATCGCGCTGCGCAGCCCTTCCCGCCCGACTCCGGAGCCCTTCATGCCGCCGTACGGCATCTGGTCGGCCCGGTACGACGGCACGTCCCCGACGATCACGCCGCCGACCTCCAGCGTGCGGGCGGCCTCGAACGCCACGTCGAGCCGGTGGGTGAAGACGCCGGCCTGCAGGCCGTACGCGGAGTCGTTGACGGCGGCGAACGCGGCCCGGTCGTTCGCGACCGGGGCGACCACCAGCACCGGTCCGAACACCTCCTCGGCGCACACCTTCGCGTCGGCCGGTACGCCGCTGAGCACAGTGGGCGGGTAGGTGGCCCCGTCGCGCCGCCCGCCGGTCTCGATGACGGCACCGGCGGCGACCGCCTCGTCCACCCAGGTCTCGACGCGCTGCGCCGCCTCGACCGACACCAGCGGGCCGACGTCGGTCAGCTCGGAGCGCGGGTCGCCGGTGCGCAGCGCCTGCACCGCCGCGACGAGCCGGGGCAGGAAGCCGTCGTAGAGCCACTCGTGCACGTAGACCCGCTGCACAGCGATGCACGACTGCCCGGCCTGGTAGTTGGAGAACGTGGCGATGCGGTGCGCGGCGAAGGTCAGGTCCTCGTCCGCCGCCCAGTCCTCGCAGATGACCGCCGCGGCGTTGCCGCCGAGTTCCAGCGTGACGTGCTTGTCCGGCGCGGCCCGGCGGATGGCCGCGCCGACCGGCCCGGAGCCGGTGAACGACACCACCGGCAGTCGCGGGTCGGTGACCAGTTCGGCGGCGCGCTCGTTCGGCAGCGGCAGCACCGAGAACATGCCCTCGGGCAGGTCGGTCTCGGCCAGGAGCTCGCCGAGCAGCAGCGCGGTGAGAGGGGTGGCCGGGGCGGGCTTGACCACGATCGGGGTGCCGACGGCGAGCGCCGGGGCGACCTTGTGGGCGACCAGGTTGAGCGGGAAGTTGAACGGGGTGATGCCGAGCACCGGGCCGCGCGGCACGCGCCGGACCAGGGCGATCCGCCCGGTGGCGGCCGGGTCGGTGTCGAGCCGTTGCAGTTCGCCGGAGAAGCGGCGGGCCTCCTCGGCGGCCCAGCGGAACGTGGAGATCGCGCGCCCGACCTCGGCCTTCGCCCATTTGACCGGCTTGCCGTTCTCGGCGGTGATCAGCGCGGCGACCTCGTCGGCCCGCTCGGCGAGCCGGCGGGAGACGTGGTCCAGGGCGGCCGCGCGGGCGTGCGCGGGCAGGGCCGCGGCCTCCGCCGCCACCCGGGCGGCGCCCGCGACTGCGGCTTCGACCTGGCCGGCCGTGGCGAGCGTGGTACGCCCCACCGGCTGCCCGTCGTACGGGTGGGTGACTGTCAGCTCGTCCTCGCCGTGGGCGGGGCGACCGGCGACGTAGAAGGCTCTCGGCTCCACGACCGGCAGCCTAGACCACAGGCGCCCACGCGGAAACAGTTGCTCAAACCCTTGTCTGCCTCGGATTTAGTAGCCAAGATGGCAGTCAGATTGCGATAACCTCCGCTGACCCTCCTCCCGGCCACCTTCTCGGAGACTTCTGATGAGCGACCAGCAGCAGCTGCGCAACTTCGTCAACGGCGAGTACGTCGACCCGGTGGACGGCGGCTACGCCGACCTGATCGACCCGTGCACCGGCGAGGTCTTCGCCCAGGCCCCGGTCTCCGGAGCGGCGGACGTGGACGCGGCGATGAAGGCCGCCTCCGCCGCGTTCGAGACCTGGCGGGACGCCACGCCGGCCGAGCGGCAGCGGGCGCTGCTGAAGTTCGCCGACGCGGTGGAGTCGCGGGCCGCGGAGCTGGTCGACGCGGAGGTCCGCAACACCGGCAAGCCCCGGCAGCTCACCGCCGACGAGGAGTTGCCGCCGGCGGTGGACGAGCTGCGCTTCTTCGCCGGGGCGGCCCGCCTGCTGGAGGGGCGTTCGGCCGGTGAGTACATGGCCGGGCACACCTCGTACGTGCGGCGCGAGCCGATCGGCGTCTGCGCCCAGGTGACGCCCTGGAACTACCCGCTGATGATGGCGGTCTGGAAGATCGCCCCGGCGCTGGCGGCCGGTAACGCGGTGGTGCTGAAGCCGTCGGACACCACGCCGGTGTCGACGCTGCTGCTGGCCGAGATCGCCGCCGAGCACCTGCCCCCTGGTGTGTTCAACGTGGTCTGCGGCGACCGCGACACCGGCCGTACCCTGGTGTCCCACCCGACCCCGCAGCTCGTGTCGATCACCGGCTCGACCCGCGCGGGCATGGAGGTCGCCGCCGCGGCGGCGCCGGACCTGAAGCGGACGCACCTGGAGCTGGGCGGCAAGGCCCCGGTGGTGATCTTCGACGACGCGGACGTGGCGGCGGCGGCCGAGGCGATCGCGATGGGCGGCTACTTCAACGCCGGTCAGGACTGCACGGCGGCGACCCGCGTGCTCACCGGGCCGGGCATCCACGAGGACTTCGTGGCCGCGCTGACCGAGCAGGCCCGCAACACCCGCACCGGGGCGCCCGACGACGCCGACGTGCTCTACGGCCCGCTGAACAACGCCAACCAGCTCGCCCGGGTGAGCGGCTTCGTGGACCGCCTGCCGGACCACGCGAACGTCACCACCGGCGGTGCCCGGGTCGGCGAGCGCGGCTTCTTCTACGCCCCGACGGTGGTCTCCGGCGTACGGCAGACCGACGAGATCATCCAGGACGAGGTGTTCGGGCCGGTCATCACCGTGCAGCGCTTCTCCGACGAGGACGAGGCGGTGCGCTGGGCGAACGGCGTGGAGTACGGCCTGTCCGCCTCGGTGTGGACGCGCGACCACGGCCGGGCCATGCGGATGACGCGTCGGCTGGACTTCGGCTGCGTCTGGGTGAACACGCACATCCCGTTCGTCTCGGAGATGCCGCACGGCGGCTTCAAGCATTCCGGCCACGGCAAGGACCTGTCGGTCTACAGCCTGGAGGACTACACCCGGGTCAAGCACGTCATGCACAACATCGAGGGCTGAGCCCATGACCACAAGCGATGAGCTGCACAAGCGCCGGGTCGAGGCGGTGGCGCGGGGCGTGGGCAGCACGATTCCCGCGTACGTGGACCGGGCGGGCGGCGGCACGATCACCGACGTGGACGGGCGGGAGTGGATCGACTTCGCGGCCGGCATCGCCGTCACCAACGTGGGCAACTCCGCGCCGCGCGTGGTCGAGGCGGTACGCGCGCAGGTCGAACGGTTCACCCACACCTGCTTCATGGTCGCGCCGTACGAGTCGTACGTGGCGGTCTGCGAGCAGCTCAACGCGCTGACCCCGGGTGGTTTCGAGAAACGCTCGGCGCTGTTCAACTCCGGTGCCGAGGCGGTGGAGAACGCGGTGAAGATCGCCCGGCACGCGACCGGACGGCCCGCGGTGGTGGTGTTCGACCACGCGTACCACGGCCGGACCAACCTGACCATGGCGCTGACCGCGAAGAACATGCCGTACAAGCACCGGTTCGGGCCGTTCGCCGGTGAGGTCTACCGGGTGCCGATGTCGTATCCGCTGCGCGACGGCGGGCTGGACGGCGCCACCGCGGCGGCCCGGTCGATCGAGATGATCGAGAAGCAGGTGGGCGCGGAGAACGTGGCCGCGCTGCTGATCGAGCCGATCCAGGGCGAGGGCGGTTTCGTCGTACCCGCTGAGGGTTTCCTGCCGGCGCTGCGCGAGTGGGCGACGGCGGCCGGGGTGGTGTTCGTCGCCGACGAGATCCAGACCGGTTTCTGCCGCACCGGCGACTGGTTCGCCTGCGAGCACGAGGGCGTCGAGCCGGACCTGGTCACCCTGGCGAAGGGCATCGCGGGCGGACTGCCGCTGGCGGCGGTGACCGGCCGGGCGGAGCTGATGGACGCGGTGCACGTCGGTGGTCTCGGCGGCACGTACGGCGGCAACCCGATCGCCTGCGCCGCCGCGCTGGCGGCGATGGAGACGATGCGGGAGCTGGACCTGGCCGCCGCCGCGCGCCGGATCGGCGCGGTGATGGGTGAGCGGCTGCGCGCGATCGCCGCCGGTGACCCGCGTGTGGCCGAGGTACGCGGCCGGGGCGCGATGCTCGCGATGGAGATCGTGGCGCCGGGCACGTCGACCCCTGACCCGGCCACCACGGCGGCGATCTCGGCGGCCTGCCACGCGGCCGGGCTGCTCACGCTGACCTGCGGCACCTACGGCAACGTGCTGCGGTTCCTGCCTCCGCTCGTCATCTCCGACGACGAGCTGGGCCGGGGACTGGACATCCTGGCGGCCGCCTTCGGCTGACCCCGGACGTGGAACACCATGGGCCCGATCTCCCCCAGGACCGGCCCATGGTGTTCCGCCCGGAGAATCAGCGGAGCAGCTCCACCGTGTTGCGCCGGACCAGGTTCTTGCCGGGTTCCCGGATCGCGTCCATGGCCGCCGTGTTCAGCAGCACGCAACTACCGGACGGCCCGGTCACCGTCACGGTCACCACCTTGTTGTTGTCCAGGTTCGTCACCCGCAGCCGGGTGCCGAGCGGGAACTGGCCACTGGTGGCGGCCGGCGCACCGCCCTCGGCGAAGAACGTGAGCGCGCCGGAGCAGACGCTGCCGCCGATCGGCTGCGCCGCGCCCGGGCGGGTCTCACCCGGCTGCGCGCCTGGTGCCGGGGCGCCGCCGCCGTCGAGGCGTTCCACCACGTTGCGGCGGATGACGTTCTTGCCCGGCTCGCGTACCAGGTCCATGGCGGCGGCGTTCAGCAGCACGCAGCTCCCGGACGGCCCGGTCACCGTCACCGTGGCCACCTTGCGGTTGTCCAGGTTGGTCACCCGCAGCCGGGTGCCCACCGGGAACCTGTCGCTCGTCGCGGCCGGCGGCCCGCCCTCGGCCGAGAAGGTCACCGACCCGGCACAGACCGACCGCGCGGCCGGCGCGGTGTCCGCGAAACCGAGTCCGGTGCCCACCGAGACCGCCACCGTGGCGGTCACCGCCACAGTCGCCGCCAGCACGTGCTTGCGCTGCACCCTCACGTTCTCTCCCGTCGTCGCTGTCGTTCGACGCGTGGTACGGACGGGAGGGCCGGACCGTTCACCCGGACTCGTGGACTACAACGGACCGTAACGGGTGCGTGGCGCTCCGGTCATCGGCGCCCGCAGCAACCGGCGTGGGGCCGTCCGGTCCGTCGGCGGGCGGAAGGGGAGCGCCGCCGAGGCGACCCGGATCACGCATTGGCGCTCCGGCGTGAGGTGGGTCACGATGGGTGGAAGGAGGCGCTGGTGGCTGACCCGTGGCTCGCCCTGGAGTTCGGCGCGGATCCGGTGGAGCGGATCGCGCAGATCGGTGCCGCCCACGAGGCGTTCCTTACCGCCGGCACCACCTCCGGCCGGGTCCGGGAGGTGGTGGCCCGGTCCTGGGAGCGGTCCGCGCTGCTCGACCCGGAGGCCACCGCGCCGGTCGACCTCACCGACGACGCGCTGGAGACGTACCGCGCCGCGCATCCGCTGGCCCGGGTGATGCCGCTGTTCCGCGACCTGCTCGGCGGCATCGCGCAGGACGGCGCGCACCTGATGGCGGTCTGCGACGCCGCCGGGCGGCTGCTCTGGGTGGAGGGCCACCCCGGGGTGCTGCGGCACGCCGAGCGGATGAACTTCGTGCCGGGCGCCCGCTGGGACGAGGCGCACGCCGGCACGAACGCCCCCGGGACCGCCCTCGCCGTCGACCACGGTGTGCAGATCTTCGCCACCGAGCACTTCGTCCGGCCGGTGCAGCGCTGGACCTGCGCCGCCGCGCCGATCCACGACCCGGCCAGCGGCGCGCTGCTCGGCGCCGTCGACATCACCGGCGGGGACCACCTGGCCAACCCGCAGAGCCTCGCACTGGTCCGGGCCACCGCTCGCGCCGCCGAGGCGTTCCTGGCCGGCGCCGCGCCCGCCGCGCCGGACGTGGCGTACGTGTCGGCGCTCGGGCGAGACGAGGCGGAGCTGCGCGTCGGCGGCCGGCGCATCCGGCTCGGCCGGCGGCACAGCGAACTTCTGGTACTGCTCGTCGACCATCCCGAGGGCCGCACCGGGGAACAACTCGGCCTCGACCTCTACGGCGACGACAGGCGGCACCCGGTCACGCTGCGCGCCGAGCTGTCCCGGCTACGCCGCGTGCTCGGCGAGGAACTGCTCGACTCCCGCCCGTACCGGCTGCGGCCGGCCGTGCGCGCCGACTTCCGTACCGTCACCGAACTGCTGGAACGTGGCGATCCGGCGGCGGCGCTGCGCGCGTACCCCGGGCCCCTGCTGCCCCTGTCGGACGCGCCGGGAGTCGCGCGACTGCGCCGCCTGGTCGACGGCCAGTTGCGTGCCGCCGTGCTGGCCGGCGCCGACCCGGGGCTGCTCGCGGCCTGGACCGCGACGGCGGCCGGGTCCGACGACCTGGCCGCCTGGCAGGCCCTGGCCCGGGCGTTGCCGCCGGGCGCGCCCCGCCGGCCGCTCGCCGTCGCGCGGGCCCGCCAGCTCGCCGAGGAGTACGCGCTGCCGCGCGCAACGTTCCTGCAACGTCCCGGAAACTAGCCTGCCCGCCATCCACCCCAGACGGACGGCGGAGGTACCCATGACGCGCTACGACGCCCCCACCCACTGGCAGTCCCGCTACGACCACTACATCGGCGGCGAGTACGTGAAACCGCACGGTGGGAAGTACTTCGAGAACCCGACCCCGGTGACCGGGCAGACCTTCTGCGAGGTGGCCCGGGGCACCGCCGAGGACGTGGAGAAGGCGCTCGACGCGGCGCACGGCGCGGCCGACGCGTGGGGCCGCACGTCGGTCGCCGAACGCTCGCTGATCCTCAACCGGATCGCCGACCGCATGCAGGACAACCTGGAGTCCCTGGCGATCGCCGAGACGTGGGAGAACGGCAAGCCGGTACGCGAGACGCTCGCCGCCGACATCCCACTCGCGATCGACCACTTCCGCTACTTCGCCGGCGCGATCCGGGCGCAGGAGGGCTCGCTCGGCGAACTCGACGACGACACCGTCGCCTACCACTTCCACGAGCCGCTCGGCGTGGTCGGGCAGATCATCCCGTGGAACTTCCCGATCCTCATGGCGGTGTGGAAGCTCGCCCCGGCACTGGCCGCCGGCAACGCGGTGGTGCTCAAGCCGGCCGAGCAGACGCCCGCCTCGATCCACTACCTGCTCTCGCTGATCGGCGACCTGCTGCCGCCGGGCGTGGTGAACGTGGTGAACGGCTTCGGCGTCGAGGCGGGCAAGCCGCTCGCGTCCTCGCCGCGGGTGGCGAAGGTGGCGTTCACCGGCGAGACCACCACCGGGCGGCTGATCATGCAGTACGCCAGTGAGAACATCAAGCCGGTCACGCTGGAGCTGGGCGGCAAGAGCCCGAACATCTTCTTCGACGACGTCAGCGCCGCCTCCGACGACTTCCGGGACAAGGCCCTCGAGGGCTTCACCATGTTCGCCCTCAACCAGGGCGAGGTGTGCACCTGCCCGTCCCGGGCGCTCATCCAGCAGGGCCACTACTCCGACTTCCTCGCCGCCGCCGTCGAGCGGACGAAGGCGGTCAAGCAGGGGCATCCGCTGGACACCGACACGATGGTCGGCGCGCAGGCGTCTAACGACCAGCTCGAGAAGATCCTGTCCTACCTGGACATCGGGCGGCAGGAGGGCGCCCGCGTCCTCACCGGCGGTGAGCGGGCCGACCTCGGCGGCGAGCTGGCGGGCGGCTACTACGTCCAGCCGACCATCTTCGAAGGCGACAACTCGATGCGGATCTTCCAGGAGGAGATCTTCGGCCCGGTCGTGTCGGTGACCTCCTTCGCCGACCTGGACGACGCCGTGAAGATCGCCAACGACACGCTGTACGGGCTCGGCGCCGGCGTGTGGACCCGGGACCTGAACACCGCGTACCGGGCCGGGCGGGCGATCCAGGCCGGCCGGGTGTGGACGAACTGCTACCACGCCTACCCGGCGCACGCGGCGTTCGGCGGCTACAAGCAGTCAGGCATCGGCCGGGAGAACCACAAGATGATGCTGGAGCACTACCAGCAGACCAAGAACCTGCTGGTCAGCTACTCGCCGAAGAAGCTGGGCTTCTTCTGATGGGCGACACCGTGACAGTGACCCCCGCGGCGGCCGACCTGATCCGGTCGCTGCGGGGGCAGCACGGCCCGCTGATGTTCCACCAGTCCGGCGGCTGCTGCGACGGCAGCGCCCCGATGTGCTACCCGGCCGGTGAGTTCCGCACCGGCGGCTCGGACGTGCTGCTCGCCTCGCTGGCGGTCGACGGCGTGCCCGAGCCGGTGGAGTTCTGGATGTCGAAGGCCCAGTGGGAGCTGTGGCGGCACACCCGGCTCACCGTCGACGTGGTGCCCGGCCGGGGCAGCGGCTTCTCCCTGGAGGCGCCGGAGGGCGTCCGCTTCCTCATCCGGTCCCACCTGAACCGCTGATCTGTCCGAGATCTTGCAGCTCGCGGGCATCGCGGCGGTGGGATGCTGACGCCGTCCACTTCGGAGTACGCGTCCCACCTCCGCTCGAGTCGTTACCGGGTCGCGTCCCACCACCGCCCGACAGGAGACCGCGCATGAACCCGGTCCGACAGCCAGTGCTCGCCGCCGGCCTCACCGCCCTCGCCACCGCCGCCACGCTCGGGCTCGCGCCGGGCGCCGCCGTCGCTGCCCCGGCGGCCTCCCCCAGCATCTCCGTCAACTGGTTCGGCGCCGCCGACGTGCGGGCGCACACCGCCACCGTCGGCGGCCGGTTCGACTGCGGGGCCGAGCGCGGCCTCGCGTACATCGAGGTGCACCTCGAGCAGCGGGTACGGCGCGGGTCGGTCACCGGCTTCGGGTTCGGCGTGATCGGCGCGTGCACCGACGACCGCACCGCCGGCACCTGGACCGCGACCATCCCCGCCGACCAGGGCAGGTTCCGCCCCGGCCCGGCCACCACGATCGCGCGCCTGGTGATCGAGCCCAACTCGATCACCGAAACCACCGAACGCGTACGCCTACGCCCCCGCTGCGCCCACCCCTGACCGGGGTCGACGGCCTCCGGTCAGGCGATCTGCCGGAGGTCGTCGCCGTAGTCGAAGATGATCCGTAGCCGGGCACCGAGCGCGTTGGCGTATCGGCTCAGCGTGGCCACCTCGTTGACGTCGAGGTCGCCGTTCTCGATCTGGCTGACCCGGCCCGGCGTGACCCCCATGATCTCGGCGACCTGCCGCTGGGTGAGCCCCAGCCGCTTGCGCTCCTCGGCCAGGTGGAACGCACTCACCCACGCGTCGGTCCGGGCGCGCTCCGCCTCGTATGCCTCGTCGTCACCGCCGAGTTCGGCGCGGACCTCGTCCCAGTGATAGAACTCCGTCACGACTCCCCCCTTCGCTCGCGCTCGCTGTCGAGCCAAGCCTTGTAGGCAACCTCCGCCGCCGGGATGTACTGCCGGTACCAGCGGGTCCAGTTGCCCGCCTTGTTGCCGGCGACCAGGAGGACCGCCTGCGACCAGGGATCGAAGACGAACAGCACCCTGACAGCCACGTCCCGACCGGAGCGGGGCCGCAGCTCCTTCAGATTACGGAGACTGCTTCCACGCAGTGTGTCCACGAGCGGGCGACCAAGCCCCGGCCCCACCTCGGCCAGCTTGTCCACCGCCACCCGGACGCTCTCGTACGACGCCGGGTCGTGGTCCCGCAGGTCGCGCAGCCAGTGCCGGACCTCGCCAGTGACCCGGACCGACCAGCGCTTCCCGTCCGCACCCATGCCCCGACTATAGCCCGAGCTAAACATGTCGGGCTAGCTGTCAGCGGTCGTCCAGGAGCGGCTGGGTGGGGCTCCACGGGGTTCCGGTCTCGGCGTCGCGGCGGCGGCGGGCTATCGCGGACAACGCCTCCAGCACCACCCGGTTGCCCAGGTACGCGGTGATGTCGGCGTGGTCGTACGGCGGCGCGACCTCGACCACGTCCAGCCCGACCACCGGCAGCTCGTAACAGACCCGGCGCACCGCGTCGAGCAGCTGCCGGGAGGTGAACCCGCCCGGCTCGGGCGTGCCGGTGCCGGGCGCCATGCCCGGGTCGACCACGTCCACGTCGACGGAGAGGAACACGCCCTCGCACTCGTCGGTCGCGATGCCGAACGCCTCGGTGAGGCAGGTGTCCAGGCCGCGCGCCACGATCTCGGTCATCTCGTACGAGCGCATCCGCTGCTCGGCCATCCACGCCAGCGTCTCCGGGCCGGGCCAGTAGCCACGCAGCCCGATCTGGAGGAAGCGGTCGCCGCGTACCGCGCCGGACTCGATGAGCCGGCGCATCGGCTGGCCGTGGCCGTGCAGCGAACCGAACTCGACGTCGCCAGTGTCGGCGTGCGCGTCGAAGTGCACGAGTGACACCCGGCCGAGGCCGTGGTGCCGGGCCACACCCGTCGCGTCGGGCAGCGCGATGGAGTGGTCGCCGCCGAGGACCACCGGGATCGCCCCGGCGGCGGCGACCGCGTGCACGGCGGTCTCCAGCGCGGCGAGCGAGCGCTCGATGTCGCCGCTGAACATCTCGACGTCGCCGGCGTCGTAGACGCACAGATCCTTCAGCCCGTCCACGCGCAGTGCCAGCGACGGGCGGGAGCCGTCGTGCGGCAGGTAGCAGGCCTGCCGGATGGCGGACGGCCCGAACCGGGTGCCCGGCCGGTGCGAGGTGCCGCCGTCGAACGGCGCCCCGATGATCACCACGTCCGCGTCGGCGTACGTGACCGGCTCCTCGACGGTGCACGGCGGCACACCGAGGAACGTGATGTCGGGTCCGTACATCGGGCCGTACCGGGTCATCGCTCCTCCATCCCCCACGGCGAACCGTAGCCGGTGAGCAGGTCCAGGAAGGGGGTCGGCGGGAACGCCTCCGGGCCGAGCACGCCCGTGCCGGACCAGGCGCCGGTGGCGAGCAGTTCCAGCGCGACGACCGGGTTGACGGCGGTCTGCCAGACCACCGCCTGGTGGCCGTACTCGGCCATCGACCACTCGTTGTCGACCACGTGGTAGAGGTAGACGCGGCGCGGCCGGCCGTCGGGGCCGGTGCCGGTGACGTACGTGCCGGCGCACGTCTTGCCGCTCATCCGGTCGCCGAGCGTGGCCGGGTCGGGCAGCGCGGCGGCCACCAGGTCGCGCGGTGACACGTCGACGCCGCGTACGCGCACCGGCTCGGTGGAGTCGAGCCCGAGCTTGTGCAGCGTGCGGAGCACCTCGATGAACTCGGCGCCGAGGCCGTACTTGAAGGTGACCCGCTTCGCCGGCACCCAGCGCGGGATGAGCAGCACCTCCTCGTGCTCGACGTTGACGCACTCGACCGGGCCGATCCCGGCCGGGAAGTCGAACACCTCCGGCTCGCTGAACGGTTCGGTGGTGAACCAGCCGCGCCCGGCCTCCCAGATCACCGGCGGGTTGAGGCACTCCTCGATGGTGGTCCAGATGGAGAACGACGGCGCGAACTCGTAGCCGGCGACGGTGAGGTTCGCGCCGTCGCGTACCCCGATCTCGTCGATCTCGGCGAAGAGTTCGTCGGCGGCGTAGCGGGCGAAGACGTCCGACAGGCCCGGTTCGACGCCGATGCCGCACAGCGCGAGCCGCCCGGCGGCGGCCCACCGCTCCGCGACGGCGAACTGCTCGTCGCCGAGCTTGACCCCGGTCTCGGCGTAGGGGCGCTCGGGGTGCGGCCGGGACAGCGACATCGCCATGTCGAGGTAGTCGGCCCCGGCGGCGAACGCGCCGTCGAAGATCGGCATGACGAAGCGCGGGTCGACCGCGTTCAGCACGTGCGTGATCCGGTGTTCCCGGCACAGCGCGGCCACCGCGTCGGCGGAGGACGCGTCGACTGTGGCGGCCACGAACCGGTCGCCGAGCCCGGCGACGGCCCGCGCCGCACGCGCCGGGTCGTGGTCGGCGACCACCATGATCTCGAAGAAGGTACGGCGGGCGGCGATGGATACGGCGGCGGAGCCGACGCCACCGGCGCCGACGAGGAGGATACGCATCAGGAGTCGAACCCCAGTCCAAGACGGTCGAGAGTACGGAGCCAGAGGTTGCGCCGGCCGTCGCGCGCGTCGGCGCGGGCGAGCGACCAGCGGGTGAGGTTGATGCCCACGGACCGGGCTGGTTCCGGCGGGAACGGCAGCGGCTTGCGGCGCACCAGGTCGAGCCGGGTCAGCGGGGTGTCGGTGCCGGAGAGCAGGTCGAGCGTGACGCGGGCGCCGAACCGGGTCGCGCCGACGCCGAGCCCGGTGAACCCGGCCGCGTACGCCAGGCGTCCGGAGTACGCGGTGCCGAAGAACGCGCAGAACCGGGTGCAGGTGTCGATGACGCCACCCCAGCGGTGACTGAACCGCAGCCCGTCGAGTTGGGGAAAGGTCGCGAAGAAGTGCTCCGCGAGCGTGGTGAAGGTGGCCTCGCGCTGCTCCAGCGCCGGCGCCACCCGGTTGCCGTAGTGGTAGACGGCGTCGTAGCCGCCGAACAGGATCCGGTTGTCGGCGGTGAGCCGGTAGTAGTGGAACTGGTTGCCGGTGTCAGCGAGCCCCTGCCGGTGCCGCCAGCCGATCGCGTCGCGCTGCGCCTCGGTCAGCGGCTCGGTCATCAGCGCGTAGTCGTAGACCGGCACGACCCAGGAGCGCAGCCGGCGCAGCAGCGGCGGGAACGCGTTTGTGGCGAGCACGACCTGCCGCGCCCGTACCGTGCCGGGCGCCGCGTCCGCGCCGCCCGCAGTGGTGGCCCGCAGCGCGGCGCCGTCGCCGGCCAGGCCGGTGACGCGGGTGTGCTCGTGCACACGTACGCCCAGGTCGAGCGCGGCGCGGCGCAGTCCCCAGGCGAGCTTCGCCGGGTCGAGCAGGGCCACCCGGTCGCGGTCCCACATCCCGCCCAGGTACGTCGGCGACGCCACTTCGGCGCGTACCTCGTCGCGGTCGAGCAGCCGCACGTCGTGGCCGTACCGGCGGGCCAGCTCGGCGTCGGCCGCGAGCCCGTCGAGCTGGTACGGCTCGACGGCCACCGCCAGTTCGCCGGTACGTTCGAAGTCGCAGTCGATGTCGTACTTCGCCACGGTGGCGGCGATCGCGTCGAGGTTCTCCCGGCCCAGCCGTTCCAGCTCGCCGATCTCGCCGGGGAACCGCTCGACGCCGTTGGCGAGCCCGTGGGTGAGCGACGCGGCGCAGAACCCGCCGTTGCGCCCGGACGCCGCCCAGCCGCACGTGCCCGCGTCGACGAGCAGGACGTCACGGTCCGGGTCGGCCTCCTTCGCGAGCAGCGCGGTCCACAGTCCGGCGTACCCGCCGCCGACCACGAGCAGGTCGGCGGTGTGCGTCCCGGACAGCGGCGGCAGCGGGTCGGGGCGGACCGGGCGGTCCAGCCAGTACGACACGGGCGCGGCGTCGGCCAGCGCCCGGCCGGTATGCGGGAGTGTCATGGCTTGCCCGCCGGCGTGGCGACCACCGCGAGGGCGGCCCGGCGCGCCCGCCGCCCGCGCAGCGAGGTGGCCCCGACGAGCAGCAACGCGATCACGAACATGGCCGTGCCGATCACGTTCACCTGCGGCGGGATGCCGCGCTGGGAGGCGCCCCAGACGTACATGGGGAACGTAACTGTGGTGCCGGCGTTGAAGTTCGTGATGATGAAGTCGTCGAAGCTGAGCGAGAACGCCAGCAGCGCGGCGGCCACGATGCCGGGCAGCACGAGCGGCAGCGTGATCCGGCGGAACGTCTGCCACTCGCTGGCGTACAGGTCCATCGCGGCCTCCTCCAGCCGCCGGTCCATGCCGGAGAGCCGGGCCTTCACGGTGACCACGACGAACGACACGCAGAACATGACGTGCGCGATGACGATGGTCCAGAAGCCCTGCGGCACCCCGGCGGCGACGAAGAGGGCGAGCAGCGAGGTGCCCATCACCAGTTCCGGGGTGGCCATCGGCAGGAAGATCAGCCCGTTGAGCCCGGACCGGCCGCGGAAGCTGTGCCGGACCAGCGCGAACGCCATCAGCGTGCCGAGGAGCGTGGAGACGACTGTGGCGATGAGGCCGATCTGCATGCTGCGCACCACGGCGTCGCACATGTCCGAGGTGGCGCAGGGCTGCTTCCAGTTGTCGAGCGTGAACTCGTTGAAGTCGTAGGAGAGCCGGCTGGAGGGCCGGTTGAAGGACAGGCCGGCGACCACCATGATCGGCAGCGTCAGGTAGCCGAGGACGAGCAGTGCCACGCCCATCACCCACCGGTCGGCGAGCCAGCGCCTCATCAGAGCACCTCCTCCGTGCCGGCCTTCCGCAGGTAGACGAAGACGATCGCCAGGATCGCGGCCATCAGCAGGAACGACAGCGCCGCGCCCTGCGGATAGTCCAGCCGGACCAGGAACGCCGAGTCGATGACGTTGCCGATCATGTACTCGTTCGGCGTACCGAGCAGTTCGGCGTTGATGTAGTCACCGGTGGCCGGGATGAAGAACAGCAGCGTGCCGGCGATCAGGCCGGGCATCGACAGCGGCAGCGTGACCTTGGCGAACGCGCGCAGCGGGCTCGCGTACAGGTCGCTCGCCGCCTCCAGCAGCCGGGGATCGAGCCGCTCCAGGCTCGCGTACAGCGGCAGCACCAGGAACGGCAGGAAGTTGTACGTCAGCCCGAGCACCACGGCGATCGGGGTGGCGAGCAGCCGGCCGTCCGGGCCGAGCAGGTGCACGTCGCGCAGCAGCCCGACCAGCGCGCCGTTGTCCGACAGGATGGTCTTCCAGGCCAGCGTGCGGACCAGGAAGCTGGTGAACATCGGCGCGACCACCGCGACCAGCAGCAGGTTCTTCCACCGGCCGGCCTTCTGCGCGATCGCGTACGCCAGCGGGTAGCCCATCAGCAGCGCGAGCACCAGCGCCATGGCCGAGTAGAGGAACGACCGGGAGAACTGCGGCCAGTACGCCTGCAACGCGTCCGGGTAGTTGCTGAACGCCCAGGTCATGGCGTACCCGGTGGAGAGCGAGCCGGCCGGGTCGTAGAGGCTGGCCGAGGCGAGCTGCACCAGCGGGAGTGCGAAGAAGACGAGCAGCCAGACCGCGCCGGGCAGCAGCAACAGGTACGGCAGGAGCCGGCTGCGCCCGCGCCGCACCGGCGGCGGCGCCGGTTTCCCGGCGGAGGTCGGTACGTGGGCCAGCGCGCTCATGCCGCCACTCCGCTTCGCTCGCTGCGCTCGCTCATGGCAGCGCACCCACCGGCGGCTCGTCGAGCAGCGGCGCGGTCTGGTCGTCCTCACCGGCGGCCCGGGGCAGCAGGAACGCGTGCCGCGGATCCCAGTGCGCGGTCACCGCCGCGCCGACCGGCAACTGACCGCCCAGCCCGCTGTTCGCGGCGAACGCGGACAGTTCGCTGCCCCACGCGGTGCGCACCAGGTACTGGGTGCTCACCCCGACGTAGGAGGCGTCGGTGACTACGCCACCGACGTGCTGGTGTCCGGCCGGCACCCGGTCCGGGCCGTCGACCAGGTGCAGCTTCTCCGGACGTACGCCGAGGAAAGCCGGACCGTCGGTGAGCCGGGCCCGGCCGGCGGGCACCGAGAAGCGCGAGCCGTGCGCCGTGACCAGCACGTCGTCGGCGGCGCGACCGCCGGCTTCGGCGGCGAGCAGGTTGGACTGGCCGAGGAAGTTCGCCACGAACGCGGTGGCCGGGTACTCGTAGATGTCGGCGGGCGCGCCCAGTTGCTCGATCCGGCCGGCGTTCATCACCGCGACCGTGTCGGCCATCGTCATGGCCTCCTCCTGGTCGTGGGTGACGTGCACGAACGTGATGCCGACCTCGGTCTGGATCCGCTTCAGCTCGATCTGCATCTGCCGGCGCAGCTTCAGGTCGAGCGCGCCGAGCGGCTCGTCGAGCAGCAGCACCTGCGGGTGGTTGATGAGTGCCCGGGCCAGCGCGACGCGCTGCTGCTGGCCGCCGGAGAGCTGGGCCGGGCGGCGCCGGCCGTACCCTTCGAGCTGGACCAGCGCGAGCATCTGCTCCACCTGGTCGCCCACCTTGCGGATGCCGCGACGGCGCAGCCCGAACGCCACGTTCTCGTGGATGTCCAGGTGCGGGAAGAGGGCGTAGCTCTGGAAGACGGTGTTGACCGGCCGCTTGTACGGCCGCAGCCCGGCGATGTCCTGCTCGCCGAGCAGCACCTGTCCGCTCGTGGGCTGCTCCAGCCCGGCGATCATCCGCAGCGTGGTGGTCTTGCCGCAGCCGGACGCGCCGAGCAGGGCGAAGAACGAGCCCTGCGGGATGGTGAGGGTGAGGTCGTCGACGGCGGTGAAGACGCCGAACCGCTTGGTCAGGTCGACCAGTCGCAGGTCACCGGCCGGGGTCTGCTGCCCCTTCACGCGCCGATCACCTGCTGGAACTTGGTCTCGTACTCCTTCTCCTGCGCCTCGTCGAGCGCCATGAAGACCTTGGCCTTGGACAGCATCGTGTCGTCCGGGAAGATCAGCGGGTTGTTCGCCAGGTCCGGGTCGATCTTCTCCATCTCGGCCTGCGCGCCCTGCACCGGGCAGATGTAGTTGACGTACGCGGCCAGCTTCGCCGCCACCGCCGGGTCGTAGTAGTGGTTCATCAACGCCTCGGCGTTGGCCTTGTGGGTGGCCTTGTTCGGCACCAGCATGTTGTCCGACCAGAGCATCACGCCGGACTCGGGCACCACGAACTTGATCTTCTCGTCGTCGAAGCCGAGCTGGACCACGTCGCCGGACCAGCCGATGCACGCGGCGATGTCGCCCTTGGCCAGGTCGGGCGCGTAGTCGTTGCCGGTGAACCGCCGGATCTGCTTGCTGTCCACCGCCTTCTTGAGCTTGTTCAGCGCGTCGTCGAACTGGGCCGACGTGAACTTGGCCGGGTCGTGGCCGAGCGACTGGAGGAGCAGGCCGATGGTGTCGCGCATCTCCGACAGCACGGTCACCTTGCCCTTGAGATCGGGGCGGGTGAGCAGCTCGTCGACGGTGCGGATCTCCTTGGTGACGTTGGCGTTGTACGCGAGCCCGGCCAGGCCGGACTGCCACGGGACGGCGAGCTGGGTCTCGGCGTCGAAGGAGCGACCGCGCAGCGACTGCAGCAGGTTCGCCTCGACGTTCGGCATCTTCGACTTGTCCAGCTTCTGGACCCAGCCGAGGCGGATCACCCGGGCGGCCATCCAGTCGGTGAGCACCATGATGTCCCGGCCGGTGCTCTGACATCCGGCGAGCTGGTTGCGGACCTTGCCGAAGAACTCGTTGTTGTCGTTGACGTCCTCGGTGTACGTCACCTGGATACCGGTGGCGGCGACGAACGCGTCGAGCGTGGGGCGCTTGGACTCGTCCTTCTCGTCGGTGTCCATGTACTGCGGCCAGTTCGAGAAGGCGACCTTCTTCTCGGTGGCGGACAGATCCTCGCTCTTGCATCCGGCTTCGGTCTGCTGGGCGCCCTTGGTCCCGCAGCCGGCCAGGGTGCCCGCGGTGGCGAGCAGCGCGGCCGAGCCGACGGTCCCGGTGAGCAGACCACGCCGGGTGAGGGGCCGGAGGGGACTACGCATGTGACGACTCCTTGGGGGGCATCGTCGGCGGCGGGACGGGGGCGGCGCGCCGGCGGGAGGGTCAGTGGCGATGGACGACTGATCCTGACATGAGAAAACCTCTCTCACAAGGGATTCCGTTGCCGGAATAGCCAGTCGCCACGAAATACGCCAGACTGCGCGGGGCACTACGCTCAACACGAAGATTCGGACATGAGGAGCGTCGATGGTCAACCGGCACCAGGAGAACGGAAACGGCGGCCGTCGGCTCACCGTGCGTGACGGCGCCAACCACGCTCTGCTCGATGACGTGGCCAAGCAGATCATCGAGCAGCTCCAGGAGGACGGGCGCCGCCCGTACGCGAGCATCGGCAAGGCGGTCGGCCTCTCCGAGGCGGCGGTACGCCAGCGGGTGCAGCGGCTGCTCGACGCGGGCGTCATGCAGATCGTCGCGGTCACCGATCCGCTCCAGCTCGGCTTCCCCCGCCAGGCCATGATCGGGCTGCGCACCGACGGCGACCTGGAACCCGTCGCCGACCGGCTGGCCGAGTTCGAGGAGATCGACTACGTGGTGATCACCGCCGGCTCGTTCGACCTGCTGGCCGAGGTGGTCTGCCGCAACGACGCGCACCTGCTGGAGATCCTGCAGAAACTGCGCGGCGTGCCCGGGGTGCTCTCCACCGAGGCGTTCGTCTACCTGAAGCTGCGCAAGCAGACCTACAGCTGGGGCACCGCGTGATGCGGATTCCGTTGACAGTGCAGTGATATAGCGCTGAATCCGTCGCGCTGAAGCTTTTTCGCTTGCCTTATCGGCATCGCCTGTGGGATAACCGTGGGCAGAGCGGCCGGTGTCACCCCTGACCGGCCCGAGACCCGATGGGGCTGACATGGCCAACGCCACCGACCATCTCTGGATGCACTTCACCCGCATGGCGAGCTACCCCGCCGGCGAGGTTCCGACAATCGTCCGGGGCGAGGGCGCGTACGTCTGGGACGCGCAGGGCCGCCGCTACCTGGACGGGCTGGCCGGGCTGTTCGTGGTGAACGCCGGTCACGGCCGCGCCGAGCTGGCCGAGGCCGCCGCCAAGCAGGCCGGCGAGCTGGCCTACTTCCCGCTCTGGTCGTACGCCCACCCGAAGGCCGTCGAGCTGGCCGAGAAGATCGCCACGCTCACCCCCGGCGACCTGAACCGGGTCTTCTTCACCACCGGCGGCTCCGAGGCCGTCGAGGCGGCGTGGAAGCTGGCCCGGGCCTACTTCAAGCGCACCGGCAAGCCCACCAAGCACAAGGTGGTCAGCCGCTACATCGCCTACCACGGCACCTCGATGGGCGCGCTGTCGATCACCGGCCTGCCCGGCATCAAGACCGACTTCGAGCCGCTGGTGCCCGGCGGCATCAAGGTGCCGAACACCAACTTCTACCGGGCGCCCGAGCACGGCGACGACGCCGAGGCGTTCGGCCGCTGGGCCGCCGAGGAGATCGGCCGGGCGATCGAGCGGGAGGGCCCGGAGACGGTCGCCGCCGTCTTCCTGGAGCCGGTGCAGAACTCCGGCGGCTGCTTCCCGCCGCCGCCCGGCTACTTCGAGCGGGTACGCGAGATCTGCGACGCGTACGACGTGCTGCTCGTCAGCGACGAGGTGATCTGCTCCTGGGGCCGGCTCGGCGAGTACTTCGGCGCCGTCCGCTACGGCTACCAGCCGGACATCATCACCACCGCCAAGGGCATCACCTCCGGCTACGCCCCGCTCGGCGCGATGATCGCCAGCGAGCGGCTGATGGAGCCGTTCCTCACCGAGACCGGCATGTTCGCGCACGGCGTCACGTTCGGCGGCCACCCGGTCTCCTGCGCGGTCGCGCTGGCCAACCTGGAGGTGTTCGCCCGGGAGGACCTGATCGGGCACGTCCGGGCCAACGAGGGCGCGTTCCGGTCCACCCTGGAGAAGCTGCACGACCTGCCGATCGTCGGCGACGTCCGCGGCGACGGCTACTTCTACGGCATCGAACTCGTGAAGGACAAGACGACCCGGGAGACGTTCGACGAGGCCGAGTCCGAGCGGCTGCTGCGCGGCTTCCTGTCCACCGCGCTGTTCGACGCCGGGCTCTACTGCCGGGCCGACGACCGGGGCGACCCGGTGGTGCAGCTCGCCCCGCCGCTGATCGCCGACCAGCAGCACTTCGACGAGATCGAGCAGATCCTGCGCGCGGTGCTGACCGAGGCGTGGTCGCGGCTCTGACGCCGATGACCGACTACCGGCACCTGTCGTACTGGCTGTCCGGCCTGGACGAACCGCTGACACCGCGACCCGGGTTGCCCGGCGACACGGACGCCGACGTGGCGATCGTGGGCGCCGGGTACACCGGGCTGTGGACGGCGTACTACCTGGCCCGGGCCGACCCCACGTTGCGCATCGTCGTGCTGGAGCGGGAGATCGCCGGGTACGGCGCGTCGGGGCGCAACGGCGGCTGGTGCTCGGCGCTGTTCCCCACCTCGCTGCCGGCGCTGACCCGGCGGCACGGCCGGGACCGGGCACTGGCCATGCAGCGGGCCATGCACGACACCGTCACCGAGGTGGGGCGGGTCGCCGCCGCCGAGGGCATCGACTGCGACTGGCGGGCCGGCGGCACGGTGATGCTCGCGCGCGGCGAGGCCCAGCTCGCCCGGGCCCGCGCCGAGGTCGCCCAGGCCCACGCGCACGGGCTGACCGACGACGACCTGACCCTGCTCGACGCCGGCGAGGCCGCCGCGCGCTGCGCCGCCGAGGGGGTACGCGGCGGCACGTACACCCCGCACTGCGCGGCGGTGCACCCGGCGAAGCTGGTCCGGGGTCTGGCCCGGGCGGTGGAGCGCCGGGGCGTCCGCATCCACGAGCGCACCCCGGTGACCGCGTTGCGGCCGGGCGCGGCGGTGACAGCGGCGGGCGTGGTCCGGGCGCCCGTGGTGGTGCGTGCGACGGAGGGCTACACGCCGGGGCTGCCGGGCCGGCGGCGCACAGTGGCGCCCGTCTACTCGCTGATGGTGGCCACCCCGCCGCTGCCCGAGGAGACGTGGGCGCGGATCGGGCTGGCGGAGCGGGAGACGTTCTCCGACTACCGGCACGTCATCGTGTACGGCCAGCGCACCGCCGACGGCCGGCTCGCGTTCGGCGGGCGGGGCGCGCCCTACCACTACGCCTCCCGGGTCCGGCCGGACTTCGACCGGGAGCCGCGGGTGTTCGCGGCGCTGCGCCGGGCGCTCGGGGAGCTGTTCCCGGTGCTCGGGCCGGAGGTGCCGGTGACGCATGCCTGGGGCGGGCCGCTCGGCGTGGCCCGGGACTGGGCCGCGTCGGTGGGGCTGGACCGCCGTACCGGGCTGGCCTGGGCCGGCGGCTACGTCGGTGACGGCGTCGGCACCAGCAACCTCGCCGGGCGTACGCTCGCCGACCTGATCCGGGGCGTGGAGAGCGACCTGACGGCGCTGCCCTGGGTGGGCCACCGCTCCCCGCGCTGGGAACCGGAGCCGCTGCGCTGGCTCGCCATGAACGCCGGCCTGAAGATCATGTCCTCAGCCGACAAGAGCGAGCACCGTACGTCCCGCCCGTCCCGCCGAGCCGACCTCTTCACCCGCTTCCTGGGCCACTGACCCCGGTGCGCCCGGGGTTCATGATCGACACCAGTCCGGGGTGGTGGTGGGGTCCGGGTGGCCTGGATGGCGCCACTTCCCCGTACTGGTGTTGACCTTGGTCTGGCCCGGGGGCCGTGGCCTGGGCGGGGTCGTTCAGTGGTGGGGTGGGATGACCCGGAGGTGGCCCCGGCGGCCCTGCTGGGGGGTCTGGGGCTTGGTGGTGGGTTCGTCCTCCGGGGGACGCGGCGGGGCGGGACGTGCGGCCTCGCGTACCGCCTCGGCCAGCGCCACCAGGTCGTCGGTGGTGGGCGGCGGCGGCTCGAACTCGCCCTCGTGCCGCACCACGTCCCAGCCGCGCGGGGCGGTCAGGCTGCGGGCGTGCGGCTCACACAGGTCGTACGTGTGCGGTTCGGCGAACGCCGCGAGCGGGCCCACCACCGCCGTCGACTCGTTGTAGACATAGGTCAGTGTGGCGACCGCTTGCCGGGGGCAGCCGTTACGGGAGCAGCGCCGTGGTGACCTCACGGCGGCAGGGTATCCCCATTACCGGGTCCGGCGCACCGCTTCGCGTTACGACACGCCCGTCATGGTGATCACAATTCCGCCGATCGGCACACCGGCGCGCCGGTCGGCCGCGCGACGGCGGGTGGACCGCCGACCCGGGCTACCCTGTCCGTCATGACGAGCCCGCAGAACCGCCGCCCCGGCTCCGGCCGGCGCACCCACCGTGACCGGCACGGTCGCGGGCTGCGCGGGCGGCTGGTGCCGGCCACGGTCCCGCTGGCGCGGACGAAGGCCGAGGTCTTCGACGATCTGGTGCTCGACACGGTGGAGACGCTCGAACGCCGGTTCGCCAAGGAACTGGCCGGGGTGGAGTTCGCGGTCGAGGACGTCCCGCCGGATCTGAACGTCTACGACTCGGACGTGCTGGAGGACGGCGAGGTGCCGCTCGCCCGGCTGCTGCCGGGGCGGCCCGGCCGCCAGGAGGTGCCGCCGCGGATCGTGCTCTACCGGCGGCCGCTGGAGTTCCGCGCGATGGACCGCGAGGACCTCGCCGACCTGGTGCACGACGTGATCATCGAGCAGGTGGCGAATCTGCTCGGGGTCGACCCGGACGAGCTGGCCTGACCGGCCCCGCCGGGCAGACGCCGCCACCCGGCCGGACGCGCCGGCCGGACGACGACCCGGGTCCGGGCGGCCCCCACCGCCCATGGACCCGTACGTGGATCAGGCGGCGACCCGCCGCTTGAGCTTGCGCCGCTCCCGCTCGGAGAGGCCACCCCAGATCCCGAACCGCTCGTCGTGACCGAGCGCGTACTCCAGGCATTCCGTCTTCACTTCGCACCGCGAGCAGATGCGCTTCGCCTCGCGGGTCGAGCCGCCCTTCTCGGGAAAGAACGCCTCCGGGTCGGTCTGCGAGCAGAGCGCTCGCTCCTGCCACTCCGGCGCGTTCCCGAGCAGGTCGGCCACCTCGAGCTGGCCGTCCATCGATTGCCTCCTTGTCGCGCACCGGCGTCATTCGCCGCTGCAACCCCCCACGCGAAAGGCGTGCCTGTCCGTACGGTCACCATTTGTTGCGTTCCGTGCGAACAACCCCATTCAAATTACACGCGTGTAATGCGTGCGCCGTCAAGCCAAACTTGATAATGGAGTCGCCCTCCCGACACGTCCGTGACGACCGCCCCGGTCGCCCGTAGCCTCGCAACCTGCCCTATCGATTCAGACCCCGGACGAGTAACGCCCTCCCCGGCGAGTTGCCGGAAGTTTTCTGCCGTGGCGCATCGCCGGCAGGCCGGCCGGACGCCCCCGCCGGCCGCTCGTACCAAGATCAGAATTGGTGGGGCAAAGGGTAACCCGCTTCCCGTGGTACCGCCCGTCGAGCCGTCCAACGCCGACCGCGCCCCGTCCATGATGTGGACGAGGCGCGGGTTCCGGCGCGACTGACGGATCAGTCCAAGCGGGCTGGTGAGCTGGTGGGCCAAACGAATTCGGCGATCGACCCACCGGTGACCGAGATCGCGCCGGCGGACGTACTCTCGTCCCACCAGACGGTATACACGCCCGCCTCCAGATCCGGGTAGACCGCACTGTGGAACACCCCGTCCCGGACATGCCGCTCGCGTACGGCGGAGTGGGTCCGCGGGCCGTCGAGGTCCACCCGGCTGATCTCGATCTCCCGGCCGTGCAGGTCCCGCCCGGTGTGGATGATCAGCGCGCCCCGGTCGCCGCCGAGGTCGAGCACGACGCTGCCGACCTCCGACGGGCCGAGATCGTGATGGTGTGACATTCGCCGGCTCCCGTCAGGACTTCTTCGCCTGCGGGTTGCCGAACCCGTCGTACGGCGTGCCGAGGAACGGGAAGTCGGCCAGGAACGGCGCTGTCACATCGGCCGCGCTCAGGCCCGGTGTCACCGCCGCCGCGGCGGCGTCCGGCCGGAACGTCTTGTCGACGAGCGGCACGGTCAGCCCGGCGATGGCGCGCAGCGCGATCGTCACCACGTCGTCGGCGGGACGGCGGCCGTTGGGGAAGCCGGCCAGGTCGCCGCCGAGCACGCCGAACCGGTCCGGGGTACGGCTGGGCCGGATCGCCGTGTTCAGCCGCAGCATGTCCGCCTGCACGTCACCTGTGGTGTTGGCGAAGCCGTCGATCAGTCCGGCCGGGACGCCGGTCAGCAGGATCGCCACCAGGTCGGCGCGCGGCTTCTTGGACTTGTTGAGCGCGTCCAGATTGGGGAACACACCCGGGTAGAGCGCCGGCAGCAGCGCGGCCAGCTCGGGCCGCTCCACGAACCCGGCGAACCGCTTGTCCTCCGACGGCGGCAGCGTGTTCCAGACGTCCTTCCTGGACATCGGCACGATGACCTCGTTGAACAACGGGTTACCGAGCCGCGACACCTGAGTGAAGGGTCCGGCGGCGGTGTCGGCGGCCACCCGCTCCCCCAGCACCCGCACCTGCTGGCGGGACGCGCTGGTCCAGACCCCGATCGTCGAGGCACGGTCGGCGTAGCCGTAGCGGGACGCCTTGCGGCGTACCTGGCGCAGCGGCACCTGCACGGCGAGGCTGTGCACGTTGAGCCGGTCCAGCGCGTTCACCGGCTCGCCCTCGGTGCGGAACAGCTTCTTGCCGGCGACGTGCAACTGCTGGAACGGCCGCAGCGTGCCCAGGTCGAACACCGCGCCCAGGTCGACGAAGAAACCGTCGGCGCGTTGCCCGGCGAACACCTTCTCGCCGGTGGACAGCTTGAACGTCGCCTGCCGGACCAGGTTCTGGTAGTTCGGCGTGGAGAGCGGGCCGACGTTGCACGGCGGACAGGGCAGCTTGTGCGCCAGCACTCGGGCGCGGCCGTCCGCGATCCGGGTCAGCCGGTAGAACTGCCGCCGGTTCCAGTTCTTGCTCTCCAGCGACTCGATCGGCCCGGTGTTGTAGAGAAAACTGTTCTGGTTCGTGATCTCGGTAGTGAATTCGAAACGATAGGTGACGTCCGGATAACCGTCCCCGTCGTTGTCGATGTGAATCTCGTACCGGACGTCGTCACCGAACTCGAAGAAGTTCGGACCGCCGGACGGAAGCTGCACCGGCACGTAGTTGGCGATCAACGTGACCGTGTCCGGCTGGCTCGGCGTGACGAACGCGTACAGGTCGGAACTGTCGGCGACCGGATCCTTGGCGATCTCCGGGGCCTCGCGGTGAGAGGACATGGCGGACGCACCTTCGTCGGGGGAACGGAAGTCGGAACCGGCGCCGGGAGCCCGCGCCGGCGGAGGGTGGGATCAGCGCCGGCCGGCGGCGCGCACCAGGCGGTCGGCCAGGCCGCGGTCGCGTACCTCGACCCGGTTGGTACCGACGAAGACGTCCATGACACCGGCGGCGGCGTCGCGGAGGTGGACCACGATCGGCTCGTCGCGCCGGCTCGCCGTGGGCGCGTTCTGCGCGGCGGACAGGCCCGGCACGGTGAGGGCGGCGGCGCCCAGTGTCGCGCTCGCCGCGGCGGTGAGCGTCTGCCTGCGGGTCAACCGCGGCCAGGTCCGCCGTTTCTTCGGCGCCTCGGTGGTCTCGTCAGTGCTCATCGGCAACCTTTCCGGACCGGCGCCGCAGCGCCGCAACGGGCCCCGGGCGCCCGGACACCGCCGGGCCCCGGTTCGGGGTCACCGGCGGCGGTCCTCGCCGAAACCGCCGCCGGCATCCACAGGTACGGGCCGCGGCGGGTAAAGGTTCGACCTCAGGCGCGGGCGTGACCGTACGCGGTCGTCCGCTTGCGGAACGGCCGTCCCGCAACGGTCGCGATGGCGCGCAACTGCTCCTCGGTACGGGCCGACCCGTTGCCCGAGCCGGCCATCCGGGAGATCGTCTCCTCCATCAGCGTGCCGCCCAGGTCGTTGCAGCCGCCGCGCAGCATCTCCACGGTGCCCGCGTCGCCCAGCTTCACCCAGGAGCACTGGATGTTGTCGATCCGGCCGTGCAGCAGCAGCCGGGCCATCGCGTGCACCACCCGGTTCTCCCGCCAGGTCGGGCCTGGGCGGGCGATGCCGGCCAGGTAGATCGGCGCGTTCGTGTGCACGAACGGCAGCGCCACGAACTCGGTGAACCCGCCGGTACGGTCCTGCACGCCGGCCAGCACCCGGAAGTGGGCGAGCCACTGGCCCGGGTGGTCCACGTGGCCGTACATCATCGTGGAGCTGGACCGGATGCCCAGCTCGTGGGCCGTGCTCACCACCTCGACCCAGGCGGCGGCCGGCAGTTTGCCCTTGGTGAGCACCCAGCGCACGTCGTCGTCGAGGATCTCGGCGGCGGTGCCCGGGATGGTGTCCAGCCCGGCCTCGCGGAGCTGGAGCAGCCACTCCCGCACCGGCACGCCGGCCTTCGCGGCGGCGGTGACGATCTCCATCGGGGAGAACGCGTGCACGTGCATGTCCGGCACCCGCGCCTTGATCGCGCGGACGATGTCGGCGTACCCGGTCACCGGCATCTTCGGGTCGATGCCGCCCTGGAGGCACACCTCGGTCGCGCCAGCGGTCCACGCCTCCTCGGCCCGGTCGGCGACCTGCTTCAGCGAGAGCCGGAACGCGTCGGCGTCGCTCTCCCGCTGGGCGAACGCGCAGAACCGGCAGCCCACGTAGCAGACGTTCGTGAAATTGATGTTGCGGTTGACCACGTAGGTCACGTCGTCGCCGACCGCGTCCCGGCGCGCGTCGTCGGCGAGCCGGCACAGCTCGTCCAGCGCCGGGCCGTCCGCGCCGAACAGCGCCAGCGCCTTCGCCTCGTGCGCCGGCGTCAGCAGCGCCGCCGGGTCGTCAGCCGCGAGCCGCAGGCCCGCGCGCAGGTCGGCGTCCGCGCCACCACCCAGAGGTACGCCGGCGCGCGCCTCCGGCGCCACCTTGCCGGCCACCTCGGCCCAGTCGCCGTACACGCTGTCGAAGTCGCCCCGCCGGTCGTCGGTGCGGCCGGTGACGTCGATGGTGACGTGCAGGTCGGTCCGGCCGCCGTAGCCCGACTCCGGCTCCTGCCAGGGCCGTCCCTCCGGGCGGGCCGCCTCGACCGCGAGCCCGGTGGCCGGGTCGGCGAGCGCGGTGACGTGCGGCAGCAGGCGCGGATCGAGCCACGGCTCGCCCGCACGCACGTACTCCGGGTAGACGGTCAGCCGCTCGCGCAGCGTGAACCCGGCACTCGCGGTACGCGCCGCCAGCTCGTCCAGGTGCGGCCAGGGCCGCTCCGGGTTGACGTGGTCGGGCGTGACCGGGGAGACGCCGCCCCAGTCGTCGATGCCGGCGCGCAGCAGCAGGTCGTACTCGCCCGCGATGAGGTTCGGCGGAGCCTGGATACGGGCCTTCGGGCCGAGCAGCACCCGGGCCACCGCCACCGTGGCGGCCAGGTCGTGCAGCTCCGCGTCCGGCATGCCGCGCATCGCGGTGTCCGGCTTGGCGCGGAAGTTCTGCACGATCACCTCTTGGAGGTGGCCGTACTCCCGCATCGCCCGGCGGATCGCGAAGATCGCGTCGACCCGCTCGGCCCGGTCCTCGCCGATACCGATCAGGATTCCGGTGGTGAACGGCACCCCGACCCGGCCGGCGTCGTCGAGCACCCGCAGGCGTACCGCGGGTTCCTTGTCCGGGGAGCCGTAGTGCGGGCCGCCCGGCTCGGACCAGAGCCGGGTGGCGGTGGTCTCCAGCATCATGCCCATGCTCGGCGCGACCGGCTTGAGCCGTTGCAGCTCCGACCAGGTGAGCACGCCCGGGTTCAGGTGCGGCAGCAGGCCGGTCTCCTCCAGCACCGCCACGGCGCAGGCGCGCAGGTAGTCGAGTGTCGAGTCGTACCCCCGCTCGTCCAGCCACCGGCGGGCCGCCGGCCACCGCTCCTCGGGCCGGTCGCCGAGCGTGAACAGCGCCTCCTTGCAGCCCTGCGCGGCACCCTCGCGGGCGATCGCCAGCACCTCGTCGCGTTCCAGGTAGGCGGCGGGCAGCCGGTGCGGCACGGTGGCGAACGTGCAGTAGTGGCAGCGGTCCCGGCAGAGCCGGGTCAGCGGGATGAAGACCTTCTTCGAGTACGTGACCACGCCCGGCCGCCCGGCGTCGCGCAGCCCGGCGTCGCGGATGTCGCCGGCGATCCGGAGCAGGTCGTCGAGCATCGGCCCGCGAGCGGCGAGCAGCGCGCTCGCCTCGCCGGCGTCGAGCGCCCGGCCGGTGGCGGCCCGCCCCAGTGCCCGCCGGATGCTCGCCTCGGTCGGTTCGGGGTCGCTGCGATCAACCATCCGCCCAGCCTAGGCGCTGCCGGACGGCCGGATGCCCGCCCCCGGTCGCGATCCGGGCAGCGGGACGAACCG